>CAYPJI010000159.1:0-5367 GCA_964411045.1 uncultured Methylobacter sp.
CGGGTGGGAAACGCTGCGGACTATCTGCCTGGTATTTGCGTCAGCTCCGGTTATGGCGGAGACAGTCTGAACCAGGCGCCGTCCGGCTGGCTGTCATTGGCTATCTACAATACAAAAATCACATAGCCATCAATATCATGCGGCAAGGGCTTGAAAAAAATAAATGCGCCCCAATATTTGCAGTCATCCCATTTTTTTCATTATCAGGAATAATAAAGATGACTGTTGAAGCAAAGAAAGAAACCCTAGGGTTTGAAACCGAAGTTAAGCATCTCCTGCATTTGATGATTCATTCCTTGTACAGCAACAAGGAGATCTTCCTGCGCGAGCTGATTTCAAACGCGTCCGATGCGGCAGATAAATTGCGCTTTCTGGCGTTGTCCAGTGACAGCCTGTATGAAGGCGACAGCGAACTGAAGATCCGCCTTGAATATGACAAGGACAAACGCACAATTACGATTATCGATAACGGCATCGGTATGACCCGTGCGGAAGTACAGGAGCATATCGGCACAATCGCAAAATCCGGCACCAAACAGTTTTTTGAAGCCTTAACAGGCGATCAGGCCAAAGACAGCGAACTGATAGGGCAGTTCGGCGTTGGTTTCTATTCGGCTTTTATTGTCGCCGACAAAGTGACGCTGACTACGCGTAAAGCCGGTGCGCCGGTTAATGAAGGCGTTCGTTGGGAATCGGCCGGCGAAGGCGATTACACCATCGAGTCGGTAGAGAAACCCAAACGCGGCACTGAAATCGTCTTGCATCTGAAAGAATCGGAAAGCGAGTTCCTGGACGGCTATCGCCTCCGATCCATCGTCAGAAAGTTTTCCGATCACATTTCCTTGCCTATTGTCATGGACAAAGAGCCTATGCCTTCTATGGGCGAGGAAGGCGAGGAAGAAAAGCCTGCTGCGCCTGAAGAAGAAACTATCAACAGTGCCTCGGCTTTATGGACCAAAGCGCGCCAGGAGATTTCCGAAAACGATTACAACGAGTTCTATAAGCATGTCGCCCATGATTATCAGGATCCGATGGCTTATGTGCACAGCAAGGTGGAAGGTTCCAACGAATACACGTTGTTGCTCTATGTGCCATCGCATGCGCCATTCGATATGTGGGATAGAGACGCCAAGCACGGCGTAAAACTGTATATACGCAAAGTCTTCATTACTGATGACGCGGAGCAGTTGATGCCTCGCTATCTGCGTTTTATCCGCGGCATCATTGACGCCAACTCGCTGCCACTGAACGTATCACGCGAAATCCTGCAGCAGAGCAAGAGTATCAGCAATATCAAGTCGGGCTCCGTCAAAAAAGTGCTGGGCATGCTGGAAGGCATGGCTAAAAACGAGCCGGAAAAATACGAGACGTTCTGGTCCGAGTTCGGCGCTGTCATGAAAGAAGGGCCAATAGAAGATCATGCCAATAAAGACCGCGTTGCCAAATTGCTGCGCTTCGCTTCGACGCATACCGACAGCAGCAAACAGGCGGTTACATTGGAAGACTATGTGAGCCGCATGAAGGAAGGCCAGGAGAAAATCTACTATGTCACGGCGGACAGCTACTCGGCGGCTAAAAACAGCCCACATCTGGAAATTTTCCGCAAGAAGGGCATTGAGGTGCTGCTGTTATCCGACCGTATCGATGAATGGCTCGTCTCGCACCTGGGCGAATTTGACGGCAAGCATTTGCAATCCATCGCCAAAGGTGAGCTGGATTTAGGCAAGCTCGAGGATGAGGCCGACGAGAAAGAGCAGGAAGAAGTCAATAAGGACTTTGAATCGGTACTGAAACAGATCAATGACGTACTGGCCGATAAAGTCAGCGAAGTGCGCTTAAGCCATCGTCTGACCGAGTCTCCGGCTTGTCTGGTTTCCGATATTTACGGCATGAGCCTGAACATGGAACGTATCATGAAGGAAGCCGGCCAATCCATGGGCTTCGGCAAAAAGCCCATCTTCGAGATCAACCCGACGCACCCGCTGGTGGCACGTCTGAAGGATGAGCAGGATGATGCGAGATTCGCGGATCTGGCCCATATCCTCTTTGACCAGGCTATCTTGAGCGAAGGCGGGCAGCTGGATGATCCGGCCGCTTTTGTCCATAAGCTGAACGGATTATTGCAGGGATTGCTGCACTAAAAACAAAAAAGGCTGGATACTCTCCAGCCTTTTTTATATCTGCTGAACTTGTTGCTGCGCTTTATTGACTTTTGGCCCGCATGCTCTGCCAGGCCTGATGCGCCACAGGCAGAAATGAGACGGCGATAATGCCTAAAACAACCAGCTCGAAATTCTTCTTGACCAGTTCAAGATTGCCGAACTGATAGCCCAGCGTGATGAGTCCGCCCACCCATAAACAGGCGCCAGTGATGCAAAAAATGATGTAGCGTGGGTAGTGCATATTGCCTGCGCCCGCCACGAAAGGCGCGACGGTTCGAATAATCGGTATAAACCGGGCAATGATCACGGTTCTGCCGCCGTGTTTTTCATAATAGGTTTCGGTCTGTTCGATATATTCCCGTTTGAAAAAGCCAATTTTTTCGCGCGCTTTGACTTTCGTGCCGAAAAACTTGCCGATGACATAGTTAAGGTTATCGCCAGCCAGCGCTGCAACGATTAAAAGCGCGACCAAAAGATAGACATCGAGTTGTCCGGTGCTGGCTCCCAGGGCACCAACGGCAAACAGCAGCGAATCGCCCGGCAGCAGAGGCATGACGACCAAGCCTGTTTCACAAAAAATAATCAGGAATAATATGGCATAGGTCAGTGTGCCGTACTGCGCCAGAATATTGGCGAGATGCGCATTGAGATGCATGAAAAAATCTAATAGCTGTGCAAGGAATTCCATAAGTGCCGAGTTTTAACCTATAAAAATTGGTTATTGTATAAAAAATGACTTAAGACCCGCTTCAGAAGTTTCATTTATCAGACCGATATCGCATTAACCCTAACTTGGGGCGACGGCAGATATTATTTTTCTACTGTCACAAACGCTATTTTGGTTAGCCCTGCATGCTGTACGGTGGCCATGACTTCGGCGACTTTTCCATAAATGACGCCTTGGTCGGCATAAAGATGCAGTGCCACTTCGGAATTTTTCTCCAGCTCTTGCTTCAAAATGGTTTCCAGGGCGGTCAGATCCGCAACAGGCTGTTTGTTGAGCGTTATGCCGCCTTGCATATCAATGCCGAGCTGCAAAGGCTGCTCCTCCACATTCGCTGTGGTTTCGGCCGTTTTCGGCAGCGCCACATGCACCGATTGGGTCAGTAGGGGCGCTGTCACCAGAAGGATTATCACCAAAACCAGCATGACGTCAACGAGCGGCGTGACGTTGATCTCGCTCATGGCATCTTCGTTTTCGGATTGCGTTTTAAAGGCCATTGCTATTCCTTGTTTTGAGCATCTGCACTTAATGCGGCATGCATGAAGCTGGTCACGAAATTTTCCAGTCCGGCGCGTTGCAGTTTGACGCGGCGCAGGAAAAAGTTGTAAGCCAGCACGGCCGGTACGGCGACGGCAATGCCGATAGCAGTGGCGACAAGCGCATCGCCAATAGGGCCGGCTACGACATCGAGGCTTGTCGAACCGCTTTCGGTGATTTGATGCATGGCGTGCATGATGCCCAAAACCGTCCCGAACAGGCCGACAAACGGCGCCGTGCTGCCGATACTGGCCAGCAGGGTCAGGCCGCTTTCCATCAAATGTTGCTCTGCCTGCATTTGAACGAAGAGGGATTGTTCCAGTAGCTCGCTGGGCGTGCCGCGAAACTTAAGAGTCTTGGCGAAAGCCTGCCGGCTCTCGGCCAGCCATGCCAAGCCTTGGCGTGCAATTCGCGCTTGCGGTCCCCTGAATGTGCTTGCAGGCAAGGCCTCTGCCTCAGTCAGTGTGGCAGAGGACCAAAACGCGCTGTTGAAAAGCCGATTCCAGGCGCTGTTTTTCCAGAATTGCCAGGATTTAAAGATAATAAGCGTCCAGGTTGCTACCGAAAACGCCAATAGAACATAGAAAGTCCCATCGACAATAACGGTAGGGGATATGTGATGAAGCATTAAGATCTTCTCCTTCTTGAGTCATTCAAAGTAAAAATAACGGGATTGCATGAATACAAGACGTTCAAGCCCATCACTTCGATAATTTAAATTTAAGTATTTGCACCGCGCGTTGCGTAACCGCTACGCCATTGATCAGCTTTTCTTTAAATTGCCATTTTTTGATGGCATCCATCGCCGCATCGTCAAAAACATCGGTCGGCTCGGCCTCGACAACGACGGCATCTGATACGGTTCCTTCCGTCGTGATGGTGAATTCGATTTTAACCCAGCCTTCAATATGCCGATTCGCCGCACGCGTAGGGTACTTAGGCGGAACGCGCACGAGCGGCATGATGCCCGAAACGACTGTTTTGGTATCGGCTTTTGCCGCTCCGGTTTTCTCAGCAGGCTTGCTCGACTGGTTAATGGTCGACTGGGGAGCCGCCGGTGCAGGAGTTTCCGCTTTTTGTGCTGAATTAGAAAACGATGGCGGCGTCGGGAGCGGTTCCTCGACAGTGGGCTGTGGCTTTGGAAGCGCCACAGGCTTGCTGACTTCCGGCGTTTTCTTTTTGACTGATTGTTTGACAGGCGGCTTTTTCGGCTGAATTTTTTTGGGTTCGACCGGCTTTGGCTTGGGCGGCGCCGGTTTTGGCGGAGAAGGGGGCGCGGCTGCGGGTTTGGGGCTTGGCGCGGAAAGCAAAGCCACTTCCATTACCTTAGGCGGTTTTTTCGGGCTGTCGGGTTCATCCGGCTGTAATAGCCAGACAATGACCAATAAATGCAGCAGTAGCACTAGAATCGCTACTAATCCAACCATCGGGCGGAGGCTTGTCTCGGCAGTCAATCTGTCAAACAGGGTTGGTTTTTCTTGCACTATCGGTATCATAACGTCGCTGAAATTCATTAAATCCTGATCAGTTGAGCGTCGCTCTGTTTTGAATAGTCTTGCAAAAAATATCTAAAACTTGAGGTTGCTTACGGGCGAATTGGCCCCGGGGCGGATAGGGTTTGAAAAAAGCTTTGGACCGGCGTATTCATCTATTGATGTGTTGTAAGGCGCGCTATTTTAGCCCAGTCGCTTAGTAAAAGGTAAAATTTTTTACTAATCTCAAACAATTATTTGAAACGAGCATGAATCAGAGGCTGTCTCATGTTGTTGATGACCGATATGTTCGCAGTTCGCGGATTGACGTTCGCTCAGTCTATCGGTTGTTTTTGTCTGTAAGTTGAACAGTCTATTGCAGGAACTGTTGCAACTGTTGCACTAAAGATCCAAAAGGCTGGATAATCTCCGGCCTTTTATGCGTTAAAGTAGTACCATGGAATTTAAATTA
>CAYPJI010000160.1:0-2085 GCA_964411045.1 uncultured Methylobacter sp.
CTTGGCTTTGCTGCAATCAAAACTCGCAGCCGAGCTGATGCCGGCGAGGAAAATACAAATAATTCCTCCAATCAATATTCGAAGCATGTTGTTTTTCCTGGCTGATAAGTTGGCGATATGGACGGCAGATAGCCATGAGTGCCCAACGCTCATATTCAATATTGTGACTTCAAGCTCAGACTCATAATTTAAGCCTTCTATAATAAAGGCTTATAAAACCTCTTCTTGCCTATCAAGAATGTTTGTACTCATGATCCCGGATTGATGAGTCAGCAAGCAGTTTTAGCTATATGAAGATCGAAAAACCAGCCAACCATATCGATTATCGCGAGCTGATGAAAAAACAGGCTGCCGGAAGAGGGCTGATTGAAGAAGTATGGAAATAACAAAAGTAGCCAATCGCCGGGCATAAAAAAGCCCCCTTAAGTTTTACTTTGCGAGGGCTCTGGGCGCCTGGAAGCGCTGCCTACGGAAAACACTTCCATTGTATGAAAAGTTAACCATAGGTGTAATCGGTTACATCAGCGTTCGGATTATACACAAGGATTAAGAATGAGCAAGAGAGTTCTGGGATTAAGTTTGAGCAGAGATGCCATCGGTTGGGCATTGCTTGAAGAAGTGCATGGAAGACCTGATGGGATAGTGGATTTGGGTTGCCGGGTTTTAGGCAAAGTCGACAAAAAGAAAACACCGAACTCTAAAAATGCCGAATGCCGCAATGCCGGATTAACCCGACGCATTCTCCAGCGCAGAGCCAGACGAAAGCAGCATGCGCTCGATTATTTGTTAAAGCTGAACCTCTTACCGCAAGCGCTGAAAGCATCGCCCAACCCGGAAGTCATGCTGAACCGGATCGGCAATCCCTATCATTTGCGCGCCAAAGCGCTGGATCATAAGTTATCCGCGTATGAACTGGGCCGGGTGATCCTGCATTTGGTCCAACGCGGAAGCTGCTCGCGCGGCCGCAAGGCCTTGCCGGGCGATATGATCGATGACCCCGATGCGCTGGCGGTTCTGGCCGAGTTTGGGGAGGGTGATGCCCATGCCGAGCGCGGCAATGAAGAAACGGATTTAAAAAAAGATGTCGCGGCACTAAGGAGGGCTATAAAAGAGACCGACTGCCGGACGTTAGGAGAATATCTGTCGAGACCGGACCTTCGAGGTCATAAGCATAATCCGGCCCTTGGCCGGCGTTTGCGTACGGATCGGCAAATGTATCAGGATGAACTGGAACTGATATGGCAACAACAGCAATGCCACCACGCTCTGCTAACGGAACAGGTCAAAGAGCGGCTGGAGCGCATCATCTTTGATCAAAGGCCATTTGAATCGTGGATTGGTCGTGTTGGCCGCTGCGCTCTGGAACCCAAACGCAAACAGGCCGGTATGGCTCGGCTGGAAAGCCAGCGATTTCGCTATCTGCAAACTATCAATAGTCTGACGTACTTTAAGGATGACGGCGAACAGGGGGCGTTTTTATCAGTCGGGCAAAAAGGCAAATTGATCCCGCTGTTCGAAGCCGAAGCCGATGTGGCGTTTTCGAAGGTACGGACGATACTGGGCTTCGATGAAAGCACGGAATTCAATCTGGAATGCCGTCATAAAACGCTGAAAGGCAATGTGACTGCCTGCCGGATCAGGAACGTTCTGAGCGTATGGGATGATCTGGGGGCTGAGAAACAGCAGGCTCTGGTTGAGGATCTGCTGACCATCGGCAAGAAGCCGGTTTTGAAGAAACGGCTGATCGGGCACTGGGGCTTTGGCCCGGACACTGCCGCCAGTCTGTGTCTGTTGGAGCTTGAGTCGGGATATTGTCCTCTTTCCGTTAAGGCCATCAACAAGCTGCTGCCTTTCCTTTACCAGGGCCAAAGCTACTCCGATGCGCGGATCAGTGCGGGGTATGGCCTTGAAGTTCAAGGCATGGAAATAAAGGACACCCTCGGCCTGCCGCCTGAAGTCGCCAATCCTGCCATGCAAAAAGGGCTGCATGAGCTCAGGCGACTGGTCAATGCCCTGATCGTCGAATATGGCAAGCCCGATGCGATCAGAATCCAAATGGCGCGCGATCTGGACATGAAAGCCTGG
>CAYPJI010000160.1:2095-5357 GCA_964411045.1 uncultured Methylobacter sp.
GTTAGGCAGCAAAAAGCCAAGGCCCGGGCGAATGAGGAGGCGAGACTGATGTTTCAGGACATGAAGCGGCGGTATCCGTATCTGAACCCGGCCGACGCCTCCAACAGAACCGTTCAACTGAAATACCGGCTATGGCGCGATCAATATCAGCGCTGCGCTTACTCCGGCCTGCGCATCAGCTCATCGGCTCTGTTTGGCTCCGAAGTTGAGATTGACCATATTTTGCCCTACAGCGAATCACTGGACGATTCCTACATGAACAAAGTGTTGTGTTACCGCAAGGAAAACAGCGGCAAGGGCCACAAAACACCCATTGATGCGTTTGGCGGTCATGAAGCGCAATGGCATAACATTGTACAAAACCTCAATCGCTGGGACAGATCTCTTGGGTCGAAGAAAAAGCGTTTTTTCATGACGGCGGCAGAACTGCGGAAAGCGGATTTTATCGGCAAGCAACTCAATGATGCACGCTACATCAGTCGCATAACGCATGACTATCTGAGACAGTTGGGAGCGGAAATTTCGGTCGGCAAAGGCCTGATGACCACATGGGTCCGGCAGCGATGGGGATTGAACAATCAGCTCGGCAGCGCACCGTTAAAAGACCGGGCCGACCACCGGAATCATGCGATTGATGCGTTGGTCATTGCGTGCATGGATCGACCGTTTTATAAGCGCCTGGTTGAGGCGGCCAGAGAGCGGGAGCATAAGCAGCCCCAATTAAACCTGGACGATCTGCCTGTCGAACCGGCCTGGCAGACTTTGCACGAGGATCTACAGCATGCGCTCGACAGCATGATTGTGGCGCATGCGCCGCTGCTTAAAGAAACAGAGACAGGCAAGGCCTATAGAAGACCTCTGGACGGTACGTTTACACATGCCAACAGCATTATTGATCCCGCGGTCAGGAAGATCGTTGTGCAGCACCTGGAGCGCTGCAACAACAAACCGAAGGCCGCGTTTGCGGAAGGCGTGACGGTATATCACAAAGACGGCAAAACGCCGATCAGGCGGGTGCGGATTCTACGGCCGGAAACCGCATTGCCCAATCCCGAGATAGCCAAAATCGGCGCTATAGGCGAGCAGGGCAGGGTTTTTAAAAGGCTGGACGGCCTCTGCCATCATGTGAAAATATTCAGGAATAAAAACACGGGCGATTATATCGGCGACTTTGTGAACATGAGGGAAGCAAGGCATCAAGGCAAGGCCGCCGGCAAACAGAAACAGCCGGTCATTAAAACAGGCCCGGCAGAACAGCTTGAGCTTGTCATGGCGCTGCATGTCAATGACACGGTTAGCGTCGAACAGGCCGGGCGAAGAATTTTTTACCGCGTCCAGAAACTGGATGCCGGCAGCAACGGATGCATGTTGCGTCTGCATTCTGCAGCGTCCTCCGACGGAAAAGAGGAAGAGATTCTCTTCAGCATTGACGAAGCGTCATTTGACAGATGGCGGCTACGAAAGCACAAGATCAATGCCATCGGCAAGCTCATCGGATGCTAAGCAACGGCCATCCGTGAAAAATCAAATCACGTCAGCCCCGCCGCCAGGCATGAAAGCGGCCTATCCACTTCAATAATATGTCCGGCTGATGATGACGTCTCCAGACGCTGGCGGCATTTTTGTTGGCTTCCGCCATCGTCGGATAGATATGGATAGTGCGCAGGATGTCGTTCAGGCCAAGTCCATGTTTCATGGCCAGCACGAATTCCGCAATGATATCGCCGGCATGCTGGCCGACTATCGTGACGCCAAGAATTTTATCCCGGCCTGGCGGCGTCAGTATTTTGACAAAACCGTGCGCGGCGCTGTCGGCGATGGCGCGGTCCAGGTCATCGACATTGTAAACGCTGACTTCATAAGCGACGCCTTGCTCTCTGGCGTCCTGCTCATTCAGGCCGACACGGGCGATTTCCGGATCGGTGAAAGTTGCCCACGGAATCACGGCGTAATCGGTACGGAATTTATTGAAGCCGCCGAACAGGGCGTTGACTGATGCATGCCAGGCCTGGTGCGCGGCTACATGGGTAAACTGATAGGGACCTGCAGCATCGCCGCAGGCGAAGATATTCGGATAGTTGGTGGCCTGGTATTCATCAACCTGCACCGTATGCCCGGGCGACAGTTCCACGCCGACGTCTTCAAGGCCGAATCCGGAAGTGTTGGCTGTGCGGCCGATAGCCAGCAGCAGCTTGTCAAAGCCGATGCGCACTTCCTGGCCCTGATAGTCGGCGATCAGGATATGCTCCCCGTTTTCGATCAGGAATTGCTTCGCGGTATGTCCAAGGCGTACATCTACGCCTTCCTGGCCGAACTTTTCCGCTATGGTTTTGGAAACCTCTGCATCTTCCCGCGTCAACAAGCGCGGTGCTTTTTCGACCTGGATGACTTGCGTACCGAGTCGGCCGAAAGCCTGCGCCAGCTCGCAGCCGACAGGGCCGCCGCCCAGCACCAGCAAACGCCTGGGTTGCTCGCGCAAATTCCAGACTGTATCGGAAGTCAGGTAATCGATGTTTTCAAGGCCCGGGATTGCCGGAATAAAAGGGCGTGAGCCGGCGGCAATGATGATGGAACGCGTTGTCAGTATGTGTGGGCCTTGGCCTGTCGTGACTTCAACCGCCCAAGGGGAAATAATCCTGGCAGTGCCTTCGATGACATCCACGCCGAGTTCGCGGTAGCGCTGCGCCGAATCGTGCGGCGCGACGGCTTCAATCACACGTTGCACGCGTTCCATAATCCCGGCAAAGTCAAAATCGGCTTTAATGCCGCTGATGCCGAACTTGTCGGAATTGTGAAACTGCGCCAACAATCTCGTCGAACGGATCAAGGCTTTTGACGGCACGCAGCCGGTATTCAGGCATTCACCGCCCATTTTGTGTTTTTCAACCAGCGTGACTTTAGCCTTGGCGGCAGCGGCAACATAAGCTGCGACCAATCCTGCCGCCCCTGCGCCTATGACGACAAGATTGGTATCGAATTTTTCGGGTTTAGTCCATTTTTGATAAATTTTATTAGCTCGAACAGCCGATACGGTTCTTCGGGCTATGAGAGGAAAAAATCCCAGCAAGACGAACGATCCGAGCAACGCGGGCGAGAATAGGCCGGATAAAGTATCGACTTTAGCCAGTTGGGTGCCGGCATTGATGTAAACCACGGTTCCGGGCAGCATGCCTAATTGGCTGATCCAATAGAAAGTGCGGGTTGTAATCGCGGTCAGTCCCATGACCAGATTAATGACGAAGAACGGGAAAATCGGCACCAG
>CAYPJI010000161.1:0-5355 GCA_964411045.1 uncultured Methylobacter sp.
CCATTTCCTGCAGAATCTGCCTGGAAATACGGTTTAATTTATTGATCGTTTCGATCATATGCACTGGAATACGGATCGTTCTGGCTTGATCCGCGATGGAGCGGGTAATCGCCTGCCTGATCCACCAGGTTGCATAGGTTGAAAACTTGTAGCCGCGGCGGTATTCGAATTTATCAACCGCCTTCATCAAACCGATATTACCTTCCTGAATCAAATCCAGGAATTGCAGGCCGCGATTAGTATATTTTTTAGCGATCGAAATAACCAGCCTTAAATTCGCTTCGATCATTTCTTTTTTCGCGCGCCTGGCTTTGGCTTCGCCAATAGACATGCGCCGGTTGATATCTTTCAGCCCGTTAATAGTCAGACCATACTCGGCCTCAATATCTGCCAGCACTTTTTGGACCTTTTTTAAGTCTTTTTCGTGCTCTTTCAGAGTTGCCGAATATTTATTGTCGTCGCTCAGCAACCGGTCAAACCATTCCGCATTCACTTCACTTTCAGTAAATAAAGCAATAAACTCTTTCCGCGGCATTTTGGCATGCCTGACGCAAATATCCATAATCACTTTTTCCTGTTCGCGGACAGTGGCGACGCCGTCAGGAATAATAGCCGTCAATTTTTTCAAGTATTGCGGAGTCCACTTGAATTCCATGAACAGGTCAGCCAATGCTCCGAAGGCCTGTTCTGTTTTATCACTGGAATAGCCGTATTTTTTGATTGCTGATGAAGCCGTTTTAAGCTGCTTCCGGAGCTCTTCTACTTTTAACTTGACCTCTTCATGGTCGAGACCTTTGGCTTCATCTTCAACTGCCGTTTCTTCATCATCAGTTGCAGATGATGCGCTGACCAAAGGCTCCGACTCGCTTAAATCGACAAAGCCTGAAATCAAATCAGCCAGCCTGATCCCGCCCTCTTCTCCGGAAATAGCGTCAAAGGACTGCAAAAAGTGATCAACAACAACACAAGACCTGGCAATAGCCTTAACAACCTGCTGCTGGCCTTCTTCAATCCGCTTGGCGATTTTTAACTCATCATCACGCGTCAACAGCTCAACTGAGCCCATTTCACGCATGTACATGCGCACCGGGTCCGTAGTTCTGCCAAACTCGCTGTCAACAGACGCTAAAGCCGCAACTTCTTCGGCATCCTCGTCATCAGTAGTAACAGCCGCGGAATCGGTGATCAGGGAATCTTCATCCGGCGCAACTTCGTAAACTTGAATCCCCATATCATTAATCATGCCAATGATATCTTCAATCTGTTCCGGATCGACAATATCGCTAGGCAAGTGATCATTAACCTCGGCATAGGTCAGGTAACCCTGAATCTTGCCTTTGGCAATCAATTGTTTAAGTTGGGATTGTTGCTGTTCTTGATTCATATTTACTCACTGAATGCTCGGTTCAGCACGACTACGCTGAACCGGAAATTGTACTATAAACTTTGCTGTTTGGCATTAAATTATTTACCTGCCAACATCTTACGCAACACCTCTTTTTCCTGCGCATTCAATCCATTGACTTTCGCTTTGGCTAGCAAACTATCTATATTTGCTTTTCGCGCCTGATCAAGCAACCGATCCAACGCATCACAAAACATCGCCTCCACACCTTCATCCGGAACCAGCAAATCCAAGAACGCCAGCGCCGTCACTGACTTCTCTTCGGCGGCATCACGATAGGACTCAACCAAAACAGCAGCATTCGCCGGTTGCTTATCAAGAATCATGCGCAGCACACTCTTGAACAGATCAATACCGGGAAATTCCAATCCACACCAATCAATCTCCCTTTGCTCAACAAGTTCAGCCAATTTAGGATTCTGAATCAACAAAGCTATTGCCACGCGGGCCAATGATAGTCGGCCACGCTCTTGGCGCTTACTATTTTCCTTTGCTGGTCTAAGTGTAGCCGCATTTGTTGAAACGTCCAGGGCCAAAAAACCCGATAATTGCTTAAGCCGCGCAAACATCATTTCCCGAAATACACCTTCCGGCAACTTTTCCAGATACGGCTTAGCCTTGCCGATCAATTGCGCGCGCCCTTCCATTTCGGATAAATTCAACTCTTCTGCAAAATGCCCAAAAAAATAATCCGATAAAGTCGCAGCCATCCGCACACGTTCTGAAAATTTATCCACTCCCTCCAGACGGACTAGCGAATCGGGATCCTGCCCCTGCGGCAACAACATGATGCGTATCAATCGCCCATCCCTCAAACCGGAAAAAGCCGGTTCCATGGCGCGCCACGCCGCCTGACGCCCCGCTTTATCACCGTCGAAGCAAAATACCAACTCCGAAGAAAACCGAAACAACAGATCAAAATGCGCTTGCGATGCCGCTGTCCCTAGCGCTGCCACTGCGTAATTAATTCCAAACTGAGCCAAGGCGATAACATCCATATAACCCTCGACAATCAAAATCCGTTCTGGTTTCGAATTCTTTTTCAGAAGCTCGTACAGACCATAAACTTCCCGGCTTTTATGAAATAGGGATGTTTCCGGAGAATTCAAGTACTTGGGCAAAGAATCATCAAGCACCCGCCCACCAAAACCGACAATGCGGCCTCGCCTGTCTCGGATAGGAAACATAACCCGATCACGAAACCGATCATAAACCTGCCCGCTCTCATTACTGACCAGCAAACCGGCTTCCAATAGCAACTTCTGATTAAACCGATCAGTCAAGGCCGCCCATTCGTCGGGCGCATAACCAAGCATAAAATCGCGAGCAACCTGACCACTGACTCCACGTGCCTTTAAGTAGTCAACCGCTTTTTTTCCCTGAGCATGAATGCGCAGCTGCTCCACATAAAAAGCCGCCACATCCTCCATAACCTGGTACAAACTGCGTAAATCTTCTTTATTCTGCTTTTGCCCGGATTGAGAGACTACCGACTCCCGCGGCACATCAACACCGACAAAGGTCGCCAAATCCTCAACCGCTTCGACAAAATTAAGATGATTAAAATCCATCAAAAAACTGATGGCATTACCACTGGCTCCGCAGCCAAAACAATGAAAGAATTGCTTTTTGCGATTTACTGAAAAACTGGGCGTTTTTTCAGTATGAAAAGGACAGCGGGCGACATAATTAGCACCCGTTTTTTTTAGAGGGACGTGCGAATCGATTAAATCGACGATATCAACCCGCACTAAAAGCTCATCAATAAACTCGCGAGGAATCCTACCGGACATGATTTACCCGGACAAAATAGGCACAAGCAAACTAGCCAGCCAGGACAGCCTTAATTTTCGCACCAACAACCGCCATATCGGCACGACCTTGCATTTTTGCCTTAAGCAGCCCCATGACCTTACCCATATCCTTAACTGACGCCGCGCCGGATTCAGCTACTGCTTCCTTAATCATGGCGTCAATTTCGGCTTCTGTGAGAGGCTGAGGCAGAAAATCCTGAATCACCAAAATTTCAGCCTCTTCAATCTCTGCCAGATCGTTTCGGCCGGCATCGGCGTACAGCCGGATAGATTCACGGCGTTGCTTCAGCATCTTATCGAGAACCTGGATAACGCGATCATTATCCAGCTCAATCCGTTCATCGACCTCAACCTGCTTGACTGCAGCCAGAATCAAACGAATCACTGCCAATCTGGATTTATTGCCGCCTTTCATGGAGGCTTTCATATCATCCTTGATACGATCTAATATCAAATCCATCTCATTAATCCTATTTTACATCTGAGGACGGCCGCGACGTAAATTTTTCAATGCATAACGTTCACGAGCCAGCTTTTTCAAATGACGCTTAACAGCGGCAGCGCCTTTGCGTTTACGTTCTGCCGTTGGTTTTTCATAAAATTCGCGGCGACGCACTTCTGACAGGACACCCGCTTTTTCACAAGCACGTTTGAAGCGACGAATCGCGATATCGAAAGGTTCGTTTTCTTTAACTTTAACTGACGGCATATTATGACCCAAATGTGTTAGTATCTAAAAAATTAAAAGCCTTGCGGCCCACTGAATAAACAGAACCCTTAATTATACCGTTTACTTTTACAATTTTCAAAAACTCAATGTACGTTCTAGGCATAGAAACATCATGCGATGAAACCGGCGTCGCCATTTATCACTCTAAACGCGGGCTGTGCAATCATTTATTGTACAGCCAGATCGAAATGCACAGCGAATATGGCGGCGTTGTCCCGGAACTGGCTTCGCGGGACCACATCCGGAAATTAGTGCCTCTAATCAGGCAATCTCTGCAAGAAAGCCAGCTGTCAAGCGCCGATATTAATGGCATCGCCTATACGGCAGGCCCAGGGCTTATGGGCGCTCTACTAGTCGGCGCAGCCACAGCCCGCAGTCTGGCCTGGTCATGGCAGATTCCCGCAGTTGCTGTTCACCACATGGAAGGGCATCTGTTGGCGCCCATGCTGGAAGAAAAGCCCCCAGCCTTTCCTTTTGTGGCCCTGCTGATTTCCGGAGGACATACACTATTGGTGCAAGTCGATGGGATCGGTCATTATCGGCTATTAGGCGAATCGCTCGATGATGCCGCCGGCGAAGCGTTTGACAAAACCGCCAAAATGCTGGGCCTCGGTTACCCTGGCGGCCCCAAGCTGTCCAAACTCGCCGAAAATGGCCGGCCGGTTTTTCAGTTTCCACGCCCGATGACCGATAGGCCGGGACTGGATTTCAGTTTTAGCGGCTTGAAAACTTATACCATGAATACGCTTAACGGCTCGCAAAAAACCGAGCAGGACAAAGCCGATATCGCTATGGCCTTCCAAAATGCCGTTGCCGACACGCTCAGCATCAAATGCAGGCGCGCCCTGAAACAGACTGGGCTGAAAAGACTGGTCGTGGCAGGCGGCGTCAGCGCCAACAAGCACATACGCGCCTGTCTGACCGAAATGGCCGGCCGTGAAAATGCGGAAATCTACTTTCCTCGGCCGGAATTCTGCACCGACAATGGCGCCATGATCGCTTACGCCGGCTGCCAGCGACTACTGGCTGGCCAGCAGCAGAAACTTGAAATTTTTGCCCGGCCTCGCTGGCCAATCAGCGAATTGTCAGGTCTTTAATTTGCCTTCTTCGCCGGATAACAAGCGCTGGATATTGCTTTCATGCCGCCACAACAAAAACACCATCATGCCCACTGAAGCGGCGACTATTGCCGCATCTCCAACAATAAACCAAGCATAAACCGGAGATAAGATTGAGGCTATCAATGCTGATAGGGAGGATATTCTCCCCAACTTGTAAATCAGTATCCAGGTCCCCATGAATGACAGCCCCAGCCACCAAGAAAACCCGAGCAATACGCCGACTGATGTCGCAACGCCCTTGCCGCCTTTGAAGCCGAAAAACACCGGATAAAAATGCCCAAAAAA
>CAYPJI010000162.1:0-5336 GCA_964411045.1 uncultured Methylobacter sp.
AATACGTCGCTTAAGGTGTCGTGCGACGGGATGCCGTTCGGCAAGTCCAGAAAACCGCGCAGCCAAGCCTCTTTTTCCTCGGCAAATTCTTCCATGCCCACCCAGTCCTCTATGCCACTCAACACGGCACACAACACGATCATGACAATATCGCTCAGCTTGTGCAATTTGTTTTTGGTTTCGCGACGGGGGTCTTTGAGGTCTTGGAAATACGGCATCGGATTGGGCAACATACTTATTCTCTCGGCAAATCGTCTATTTTATACGCCTGGGTCTGTCAATGGGGAGATAGCGCGATTGCCCTGGCCCAAGTCCCGCATCAATGGACTAACCGCCTTGGCTTTTGGTATAGTCACAGAAGTTGCGGAATTTTGGAGTATCCGTTCCAATTAGCCTTTCAAACTATCTATCTGGAGAAATTCTATGCCAATTAAAGTCGCAATTAATGGTTATGGTCGTATTGGCCGGAATATCGTGCGCGCTTTGTACGAATCAGGCCGCACCGATGAAATTCAAATTGTTGCAATCAATGATTTGGGCAGCAGCGAAACCAATGCGCACCTGACGCAATACGACTCGGTGCATGGAAAATTTCCTTTTGAAGTCAACGTCGATGGCGACTATATCGTTATCAACGGCGACAAGATCAGGGTATTCTCGGAACGGGATCCCTCCAAATTGCCATGGGCCGACCTGGGCATTGATGTCGTGCACGAATGCACCGGCTTGTTCACCAGCAAGGCTAAAGCGTCGGCCCATATCAGCGCCGGCGCCAAAAAAGTCATCATTTCAGCGCCCGGCGGCAACGACGTCGACGCCACAATCGTTTACGGCGTCAACCATAATGTGCTGAAAGCATCGGATACCGTCATTTCCAATGCCTCATGCACGACCAACTGCCTGGCGCCGCTGGTCAAGCCTTTGCATGATGCCTTGGGCATTCAAAGCGGCTTGATGACCACGATTCATTCCTATACCAATGACCAGGTTCTGACCGACGTTTATCACAGCGACCTGCGCCGCGCCCGCTCGGCAACACAATCGATGATTCCTACCAAAACCGGCGCCGCCGCGGCCGTAGGACTGGTTCTGCCCGAACTGGCCGGCAAACTGGACGGTTTCGCCATGCGCGTGCCGACCATTAACGTATCCGTCGTCGACCTGACCTTCCTGGCTTCCAGAAACACCAGCAAGGAAGAAATCGACGATATCCTGAAAGCCGCCGCGGCCGGCCCTTTGAAAGGCATTCTGGAAATCAACGCCAAACCGCTGGTGTCAATCGATTTCAACCACAACCCGGCATCTTCGATTTATGAAGCGCCGTCTACCAAGGTCATGAACGGCAACTTCGTCAAAGTCCTGTCCTGGTACGACAATGAATGGGGCTTTTCAAACCGCATGCTGGATACTTCCATTGCTTTAGTCAACGCCAAACAATGATGCTAAGACGAACCAAAATTTTAGCCACGCTAGGACCTGCAACCGATCACCCCGGCGTCCTCGAAGGCTTGTTTCATGCCGGGGTCGATGTCGTGCGTCTGAACTTCTCGCACGGATCGGCCCAGGATCATATCGACCGGGTCAATGCCGTGCGCGAACTCAGCCGGAAAACCGGTCGGCTCGTGGGCATTCTGGCTGATCTTCAGGGCCCGAAAATCCGCATTGCCCGCTTTAAAAACGGCAATGTCTTCCTGAACGAAGGCCAGGATTTTGCGCTGGACATCAATCTTGATGAGAACGAGGGCGATCATTCGCAGGTTGGCATTACCTACGAACCGCTGGCCCTGGAAGTCAAGCCCGGCAGCAGGCTGCTGCTCGATGACGGGCGCATTGTGCTGGATGTGGTCAACGTCGATAACATGCGCGTCAATTGCATTGTCGTCGTCGGCGGCGTGCTGTCCAACAACAAGGGCATCAACCTGCTGGGCGGCGGCCTTTCGGCGGCGGCCTTAACGGACAAGGACATGGAAGACATCAAAACGATTGCCGAAATAGGCGCCGACTATGTCGCCATCTCGTTCCCGCGCTCGGCCGATGATCTGCACAAAGCCCGCCGCCTGCTGCGCGAAGCCGGCTGCGAAGCCGGCATCGTGGCCAAGGTCGAACGCGCCGAAGCGCTGAAAGGGCTCGATGCGATCATCCTGGCTTCCGATGCGATCATGGTGGCCCGCGGCGACCTCGGCGTCGAAATAGGCGATGCCAACCTGCCCGCTGTGCAAAAACACATGATCAAGCGCACGCGCGAACTGAACCGCGTCGCGATTACGGCCACGCAGATGATGGAGTCGATGATAGACAACCCGATTCCAACGCGCGCCGAAGTCTTCGACGTGGCGAATGCCGTTTACGATGGCACCGATGCGATCATGCTGTCGGCCGAAACCGCCTCCGGGAAATACCCGATCAAAGCCGTTGAAGCGATGCATCGCATCTGCATAGAGGCTGAAAAACAGTCCGTCGTCCGAGTCTCCGATCATCGGGTCAATATCCAATTCGAGCGCGTCGATGAGGCGATCGCCATGTCCGCCATGTACATGGCCAATCATACCAAGATCTCCGGCATCGCGGCTTTGACAGAATCCGGCTCTACGGCGTTATGGATGTCCCGGATCAGTTCGGGCATCCCTATTTTCGCCTTCAGCGGCCACCAGAAAACCCTGGGCCGGGTAACGCTGTACCGTGGGGTTTTTCCGGTTCATTTCACGCATGAAGCGCAGGATCATGCCGAGGTAAACCGCAAAATCGTCGATCAATTGAGAAAATACCTGAACGTCAAGGATGGCGACAAGTTCATCATTACCAAAGGCGACCTAACCGGCGTGCAAGGCGGTACCAACGCCTTGAAAGTGGTTACGGTCGGACAGGGCCTGGTCCCGTAAGACAACTTTGTGCCCGGAAAATCCGGGCACAAATACGGCCTTAAGGAAGCCTTACAAAACGGAACTTTTCCTGGCGCACGAAATTTTCAAAGGCCGTGCCGACGGCCGATAGCCGCTTGCCTTCACGGCGCACCATGTACCAGGTTCTGACCAGCGGAAAGAACTGCACGTCCAGAATGATCAAGCGCCCGGCCCTGACTTCGCTGTCAATCGTATGCTGAGACACAACGCCCAACCCCAGCCCTTCCTCTACGCCGAGCTTGATGGCGCCATTATTGTTCAGCTCCATATTGGCCGAAATCTTCATGCCGTTTTCGGCAAAGAACCGCTCTGTCGAGGTTCGGGTGCCGGAACCTTGTTCGCGCATCAAAAAAGTCTCGTTTCTCAACTCGGCCAGCGAAATGCCTTTTTTATCTTTTAAATGGTGATTGGGCGGCGCAATCACGACCAGCGGATTTTCCAGCAACGGCTCGGACACCAGATCCAGCCCTTCCGGCGGCTTGCCCATCAGCACGATATCCGTTTCATTATTTTCCAGCAGTTGAATCAGGCCCTTATGGTTGGTCACTTTCAGATTGACATTGACCTTCGGATACTGCTTGCAGAAACCGGCTAGCAGGCGGATCGCAAAATACTGTACCGTGCTGGCGACGGAAACCAGCAGGCGGCCGCCTTCCGAGCCCTTGATTTCATCCAGGATCAGATCGGCCTCGGACATCTTGGCGATGATATCCTTGCTCAGGCGATACATCTCTTCGCCGGCTTCGGTCAAATAGATCTTGCGCCCCAGCCGCTCGAACAAGGCCAGCCCTGCCGCATCTTCGAACTGTTTGATCTGCATCGATACCGCCGGCTGCGTCAGGAAAAGCTCCTCCGCCGCGCGCGTGAAGCTCAAATGCCGAGCCACCATTTCAAATACTCTCAGTTGCCTAAGCGTTACGTTCACAAACTACTCCTAAACCTTATGCATTTAGCCGAATTTTCTCACTTTTCATTATAATACCCCAGCTTTAACACTTGCTGGTCTTAATCTCCGTATTTTTCTGAGGGAATTCCCATTCGAATAACTGCAGAATCATTTGTAAGCCGGGCAATATTTTGTTTATATACCTTTCAGCAGAACCGTGAGCCTAAATGGCTCCATCATCCTCACGCATCCGCGTAGGAACACAACAACAAACCAAGACAGGATCAAGATATGTCACAGAAAATCTTAGACGTAGTGAAGCCCGGCGTTGTGACCGGTGCCGATGTCCAGAAAATCTTCGCGATTGCCAAGGAAAACAACTTCGCGCTACCGGCCGTCAACGTCATCAGCACCGATTCGATCAATGCGGTGCTGGAAGCGGCGGCGCAGGCCAAATCGGCCGTCATTATCCAGTTTTCGAACGGCGGCGCCCAGTTCGTGGCCGGCAAGGGCCTCAAGCTGGAAGGCCAGCAATCCCACATTCTGGGCGCGATTTCCGGCGCCCAACATGTGCATACGGTTGCCGAATACTACGGCGTGCCGGTCATTCTGCATACCGACCATGCCGCCAAGAAACTGCTGCCGTGGATCGACGGCCTGCTCGATGCCGGTGAAAAGCATTTTGCCGAAACCGGCAAGCCGCTGTTCAGCTCCCACATGCTGGACCTGTCCGAAGAAAGTCTGAAAGAAAACATCGAAATCAGCGCGCGCTACCTGACCCGCATGGCCAAGATGGGGATGACTCTCGAAATCGAACTGGGCTGCACCGGCGGCGAGGAAGACGGCGTCGACAACACCGACATGGATCATTCGGCGCTGTACACGCAGTCTGAAGATGTGGCCTATGCCTATGAAGAGCTGATCAAAATCAGCCCGAACTTCACGATCGCAGCCTCGTTCGGCAACGTGCACGGCGTTTACAAACCCGGCAACGTCAAGCTGACGCCGGCCATTCTGGCGAATTCGCAAAAACATGTATCGGAAAAATTCGGTGTGCCGCACAACAGCTTGAATTTCGTGTTCCACGGCGGCTCCGGCTCGTCCGCTGAAGAGATCAAGGAATCGATCAGCTACGGCGTGGTCAAGATGAACATCGATACGGATACGCAGTGGGCTTACTGGAGCGGCATCCGGGAATTCTACCGCAGCAACGAGGGTTATCTGCAAGGCCAGATCGGCAATCCGGAAGGCGACGACAAGCCCAACAAGAAATACTACGACCCGCGCGTCTGGATCCGCGCCGCCCAACTCAGCATGGTGGCGCGCCTGCAACAGGCTTTCCAGGAATTGAACGCGGTTGATTCCCTGTAAACAGGTAAAACTCCGGCTGTTCCCAGCTTCAGACATAACCACGAAGGGCACGAAGTCCACGAAGAAAAAACAAAATAAAAGCTTCGTGTCCTCTGTGTTCTTCGCGGTGAATTATCGATCCATACTGACAGCATCGTAGGGTACGAGACTGTGAAAGTATTCGTTTTTTGAAATTTTAA
>CAYPJI010000163.1:0-5331 GCA_964411045.1 uncultured Methylobacter sp.
GATGCGGCAACTTATCTGCCGTTTAAAAAAAGCTAAACTAAAAATGATGTGCTACAGTCAGAGTTGTGAAAGACTCTTTTAACCGATGAATGAGGAATGGCTATGTCTGACTTTAAAAAATACCAATGCAGCGTTTGCGGCCATATCTATGATGAGGCCGAAGGCGACCCTGATACAGGCGTCCAGCCGGGCACGCGCTTTGAGGACATCCCCGACGACTGGCGCTGCCCCGAATGCGGGGCCGAGAAAAGCGCTTATCAGCTGATGGCGTAAGTCAATGCGTATCGTCATCATTGGCTCCGGCGTGGGCGGCGTCAGCTTCGCGGAAAAATACCGGGCGCTGCAGGCCGACGCACAGATTACGCTGATCACGCGCGAAGACGACGGCTATTACTCGCGGCCGCTGCTGTCGCGCGGTTTCAGTACCGACAACATCGAGCAGTCCATCATCCTGAAGCCTTTCGACAAGCTGCGCGACGAGAATATCGACATCATCAGCGCCGCCGAGGTCACGGCCATCAACCGGGCCGACCGGACTGTCGCCGTCAAGCGGCCGGATCAGGAATCTGTGCTGCCCTACGACAAGCTGATTCTGGCGCAGGGCTCGGCAGCTTTTATTCCGCCGCCGTTCAGGCCTTACCGCGACTTGTTTTTCTGCCTGAACAATCTGGTCGACTTGAAAAAACTGCGCCGGTTCCGGCAAGGCTTTCTGGACCGAAGCCAGCAGCCGGCCTGGGGCGTGATCGGCGGCGGCCTGATCGGCTGCGAAGTGGCTTCCGATCTGGCCGTCTCGGGCGATCCGGTGACGCTGTACCATGCCTCGGACCGGCTGATGGAGCGCCAGCTGGTTCCGGAAGATTCGGTCACATTGCTGAACGTCATGCAGGGTTCGGGCGTAGCGGTGCTGCTCAATCAATCCGTGCAGGGCTTTTCGAAGCAGGGCGATAAAGTCTGCGTCGAAACCGGCGTATCGGCCCCGTTCGATGCCGTGCTCGTGGCTACCGGCTTCAAGCCGCGTACGGAACTGGCCGGGCAGGCGGGTCTGGAGATCGGCCGCGGCATCAAGGTCAATCAGCGCCTGCAAACCTCGGACGAGCATATCTACGCGCTCGGCGATGTCGCCGAACTGCCGAACGGCAAGCTGTACGCCTTTATCTTGCCGATCCGCAACCAGGCCCTGTGGCTGGCCGGATTTCTGGCCGGTCAGGAAAACAAAGACTGGCAGCCGCCGGCTTTCAATCCGAAAGCCAAAGTGCACGGGTTTCAAGCCGCCCATCCCTATCATTTTTAGCCTGTGCAGGCTGGGTTGGAGCTTTAGCGAAAACCCGGCATCGGCGGCTCCGAAATGCTGGGTTTAGCAACCCAGCCTACCTCTGTAGGGTCGAATTCATTCGACCCGGAACGCATTCCACTGCCGTTTAATGCGAATGAATTCGCACCTACTCGGACATATCTATTAGTTATTTAGACTCATCTATGTATTCTGGGCGATAATAGGCCGCTCAATATGAATTAGTACCATGACCCGACACCGTTACACCGACGACGAAATCGCCGCCGTATACCGCGCCATCTACGAGCGCCGCGATATGCGCCACTTCCTGCCCGACCCGGTTGCGCCCGAAGTTCTGAAGCGTCTGCTGCAGGCCGCGCACCATGCGCCCAGCGTCGGCTTCATGCAGCCTTGGCGGTTTATGCGCATCAGCGACAATGATCTGCGCCTGGCGCTGCACGCGCTGGTCGAGCAGGAGCGTATCAATACGGCCCAGGCTTTGGGCGAGCGCGAAGACGAATTCATGAAACTAAAAGTGGAAGGCATACGCGAATGCGCGGTCCTGCTGGTGGCCGCCTTGTGCGAGCGGCGCGGACAATACGTTTTCGGCCGGCGTACGCTGCCGGACATGGATCTGGCGTCACTAGCCTGCGCGATACAAAACCTGTGGCTGGCGGCCAGGGCGGAAGGCCTGGGGATGGGCTGGGTGTCCATGTTCGAGCCCGAACCTGTCAAGACTCTGCTGAAGATGCCCGAAGACAGCCAGCCCGTGGCGATCCTGTGCCTGGGCCACGTCGCCGAGTTCTATGACAAGCCGATGCTGGAACAGGCGCACTGGGCCGAGCGCCAAGACCTGGATACTTTACTGTTTGAAAATACCTGGAATACACCGTGCCGCTAAATTTTTCCATCGCCCCGCTCTCGCCGGCGCTTCGCCCTGCCCTGCTGTATAAAATCGACCAGAAGACCAAGCCGCTGGGCGCGCTGGGCCATCTCGAAACATTGGCGCTGCAGATCGGCCTGATCCAGAACAGCCTCGCGCCCCGCCTGAACAAACCCTGCCTCATCGTTTTCGCGGGCGACCACGGCGTGGTCGAAGCCGGCGTCAGCGCCTATCCGCAGGCCGTGACCGCGCAAATGGTCGCCAATTTCCTGGCCGGCGGCGCGGCGGTCAGCGTGTTCGCGCGCCAGCACGGTATGGCGCTGCTGGTGGTCGATGCCGGCGTCAATGCCGATCTGGACAGCCATCCGTCATTGATTGGCGCCAAGATCGCTAAAGGCACGCGCAATTTCCTGACGGAACCGGCCATGACTGACCAGCAATGCTTGGAAGCGCTGCAAACGGGCGCGGAAATCGTGTCAAGGCAGCACAGGCTAGGCTGCAACTGCATCGGCTTCGGCGAAATGGGCATCGGCAACACCTCGTCCGCCGCGGTGCTCATGCATCTGTTGACGGGCGTGCCGCTGGAACAATGCGTAGGCCGCGGCACCGGCCTGAACGACGAGCAGCTGCGCAATAAGGTTTCCGTACTGCAGCAGGCGCTGGACCGGCATCCGGACATCGCCGAACCGTTAACGGTGCTGGCGACGTTCGGCGGCTTCGAGATCGCCATGATGACAGGCGCCTACCTGAAAGCGGCCGAGCTGGGCATGCTGATCCCGGTCGACGGCTTTATCGCCAGCAGCGCGCTGCTTGTGGCCAGCCGGATGCACCCGCAGGTGCTCGATTATTGTGTGTTCAGCCATGTCTCGCGCGAGCAGGGGCATCAGGCGCTGCTGAAGCACTTCAATGCCCGGGCGCTTATCAATCTGGATCTGCGGCTCGGCGAAGGTTCCGGCATTGCCCTGGCCTTCCCTCTGCTGCAATCGGCCGTACTGATGCTGAATGAAATGGCTTCATTTGATGAGGCAGGGGTCGATCATTAAAAATAATTAATACGCAACGGAAACTTTAATAAGTTCCATCAATAGGTTAATCTGGCAGTGAATTCCTTTCTGAGTTTCGCATCCTATTGACCATCGACTATACAATTGCGTAACCGGAGCATAAAACCATGCAGCACATTATCAATTTACCCCATGAAATGGTTGAGGAAATCAACCATTTACCGAATCCTGATCAATTCATCTATGACGCCATCCGTCGCGCTCTGGAAGCACGGCAAAAACCATCAAAATGGGCGCAACTTGCCGAGCGCATTGCCGAAAACCCTATTGATCTGGAAGAGCATACCGAACAATTCAAGCAGGATATGAAAGAATTCAAGCAAGATTTTGCCTTTAAATCCGAATGAATTATTTACTCGACTCCAACACACTGTCAGACCTTTATAACGCATCGGCCCCAGCGCATCCTAAAATTCTGCAGCGCCTGTCGACACTCACCGATACCGACAAACTCTGTTTTTCTATACTGTCGCTCTATGAGTTTGAATATGGTTTTGCCAATGCGCCGGAAGATAAAAAAGTCCGTATCCGGCAAAAAATCATTCAAGTGCAAAAAGATTTTTGCTGTTTACCTTTGACTCCCCAAGGAGCTGAACTTTTCGGTTTGTTAAAAAAATCCATCAAGGATTTGCGCAACCTCAATCAAGAGAATCTAAAAAAACACAATATAGATTTGATGATGATTTCGACCGCAATCACGGAAAATTGCATGCTGGTCAGCGCCGACAAAATTTTTACCGATATCCGAACTGTTTTTGCAGATTTAAGTAACGAAGACTGGACAGTCTGAAAAACAGTCATGCCTCATCCAAGACTTTTCCTGCTGGCCCTCGGTTTCTACACGCGCCTGCCCGCGCCCCAAGCGCTGGATTACAAACGGCTGCCTGAAGCCGCGGTTTATCTACCGCTGGTCGGCTGGCTGGTCGGAGGACTGTCGGCATTGAGTTTTTATCTGGCCGATTGGCTGTGGCCGCAGCAGACAGCAGTCATCATAGCTCTCATTATGGGCATTCTTGTTAC
Source organism: uncultured Methylobacter sp. (assembly GCA_964411045.1). GTDB lineage: Bacteria > Pseudomonadota > Gammaproteobacteria > Methylococcales > Methylomonadaceae > Methylobacter. Next base: position 4,241 of record CAYPJI010000163.1, read on the forward strand.
GGGCGCCTTTCATGAAGACGGCTTCGCCGATGTCTGCGACGGTTTCGGCGCGGGCTTCGACAAACCACGCATTCTGGAGATCATGAAAGACCCGAGGACCGGCACTTATGGCGCGCTCGGCCTGTTGCTGCTGCTGGCGCTGAAGATCAGCGTGCTTGGCGCGCTGCCGGCAGCGGACGTGCCTTTGTTATTGCTGGCAGGGCACAGCTTCAGTCGGCTGCAGCCCCTGCTGATCATGCGCCGTTACGATTACGCGCGCCTCGACAACAGCAAGGCCGGCGCCGCGGTTTTCAGGCCCTCCGGCAACAATCTGCTGTTTGCAGCAAGCCTGGCTTTATTGCCTTTATTATTGCTGCCGGTCATCTGCTGGCTGGCGGTCCTGCCCGTGCTGGCCGCCAACGGGCTGCTGGGCCGTTACTTTTACCGCCGTATCGGCGGCTACACCGGCGATTGCCTCGGCGCCAGCCAGCAGCTCGCTGAAACTGTTTTTTATTTAAGTACGAGTACCTTATGGACATTTATCTGATTCGCCACACCAACACCGCCGCGGACCCGGGGCTTTGCTACGGCCACAGCGAGGTCGGCCTGGCCGACAGTTTTAACGACGAAGCCCAGGATCTGCATGACAAGCTGCCCGAGTTCGATGCCGATTGCAAAGTGTTCAGCAGCCCGCTGTCGCGCTGCCTGGAACTGGCCAAAACTTTCTCGACAACCGTGACCACCGATGCGCGCCTGAAGGAGCTGCATTTCGGCGACTGGGAAGGGCTGCGCTTCGACGATATCGACCCCGATGCCGTGCAGAACTGGACCAATGATTTTGTTAAGGCCGCCCCGCCCAACGGCGAGAATTTCGAAGACCTGTACGCGCGCGCGGGCAGTTTCTGGCAGGATCTGTCCGCCGTCAAGGCTGAACAGGTGCTGGTCATCACCCATGCAGGCGTGATTCGCGCCTTGCTGGCGCGCGCCCTGAATATACCGCTGGCCAACTCGTTTCAGTTGCGCATCGATGCCGGCTCCGTGCATAAGCTGCGGCACAGCGACGAATATACTTATATTGACTACATCAACTTATAAACAAGCTTTGTAGGGTA
>CAYPJI010000164.1:0-2731 GCA_964411045.1 uncultured Methylobacter sp.
TACCGTGCCATTCAATAAAAACATTCCGGGGCTGACAAAACCGATCCGGTTGTTTTCCGGCTTTGAAAATACTTGAGTAAAAACGGAAACGCCCCGGTATTCAACCGGCCAACAGGTAGAAATCCGCAGAGGTTAGGTATACAAGCGGTGAGTATCGATACCTTATATAAAGCTTCCTTAACGGCGAATCTACGGGTACCCCGAAGCGGACATCATTCTACTATAAGCCAAGCCGGCCGCGAAACAGGTCAAATAACACAATACAGAATATCAGTAAAATAATAACTTATTGTTTCTTATAGAAATATTTTTTAATCGGTCAAATCCCATATAGCAGGTGCGGTATATAACATAATTTTTGGCTAAAAATCGATGACTACGTCAGAAATCTTCCCGAATGAAGTTAGGCGACTCATGCCAGGGAAGGAATAATAAAATCGAGCCAAGTCCCGCCAAACCTGGCGTGTGACTTGTTTTCCGCCTGACTGGCCGGGATGGGATTATCGGTTGGCATAGCAATTGCAATCTGGAAGACAGAGTCAATTTCCCCTAAGTACGGGCCGATAAGAAGGAGTCTTTATTTCATGAAATCCAGTGAGTTTCAAACCCTTGCCGAGATGTGCATCCAGCAGGCCCAAGCGAGGCCGGATGCCGTGGCCTTTATAGCAGGCAGCAATCGACAGACGTTTCAGCAGCTTGATCTAAGCAGTAACCAAGTCAGCCACGGTTTGGTCGCAGCCGATGTCAAGCCCGGCTCCAGGGTGGCGATAATCGGCAAGGATACCATTGCTCACTATGAGGTTCTGTTCGGCTGCGCCAAGATCAAAGCGGTGCTGGTCGACCTGAATTGGCGGCTGGCCCCTCCCGAGATCCTTTATATCCTGAACGACAGTGAAACCGACGTGCTGTTTGTGATGCAGGAGTTTTTCCCGTTAGTCGAATCTCTGGTTCCGCAGCTGACCAGCGTTCGGACGATAGTCGCTCTGGACGGCGGGCATCCGGACTGGCCGACCTATGATTGCGAATACAGCGCCGACGATGCGGCCGTGCAAATGTATTCCAGCGGCACGACAGGGCGGCCTAAAGGCGTGCAACTCGCGAACTACAGCTTTTTCAGGCTGATGCAAGGCATGCGGGCGGCCGGCGATCAATGGATGTCGCTGAATCCGGACGACACCCTGCTGCTGGCGCTGCCGCAGTTCCACATAGGCGGGCTCTGGTGGGCCATACAAGGTTATTCGGTCGGCGCCGCCGGCGTCATCGTCGACACCTTCGTCGCCTGGCAGGCCCTGCAGTTGATCGAGCGGCATCAAGTCACCAAAGCCGTGCTGGTGCCGTCGATGATCCAACTGATGCTGGAAGAACCCGGTTGCGCGCAAACCGATTTATCGTCGTTCAAGGGACTGCTCTATGGCGGCTCGCCGATCGCACCGCCGCTGCTGCGCAAGGCCATGGAAATCTTCGGCTGCGATTTCTTTCAGATTTACGGGCTGACCGAGACCGGCAATATGGCCGTCTGTTTGCGTCCCGCCGATCATTGCCCGGAAGGCAGTCCAAGGATGAAAGCCGCAGGCCGGCCCTTGCCCGGCGTCGAGATCAAGGTCATTGACGGGCAAGGCCGGCTATTGCCGGCGGGACGCAGCGGCGAAATCTGCATTAAATCGCCCAGCAACATGCTGGGCTATTGGAAGAATGAATCCGCCACCGCGCAAACGCTGGTCGGTGGCTGGGTGCATACCGGCGACGTGGGCTATAGGGATGAGGAGGGCTACGTCTATGTCTGCGACAGGATCAAGGACATGATTATCTACGCGGGAGAAAACCTGTTCCCCGCCGAAATTGAAGCCGTACTCAGCGAGCATGAGGCGGTTGCCGAAGTCGCTGTCATCGGGATTCCCGATGAGAAATGGGGGGAGGTTGTAAAAGCCTTTGTCGTGCCGCGCCAGGGTGGCGAAATCAAGCAACGGGAGTTGATCGATTTCGCCAGAAGCCGTATCGCGGATTTCAAAGTGCCTAAATCGGTTACGTTTGTCGATGCCTTGCCGAGAAATCCAAGCGGTAAAGTCCTTAAACGGGTGCTGAGGGCGCCGTTTTGGCAAGATCAGGACAGGCAGGTTAGTTAGTAAGTAAATTCACAATATAGATCATAAAAGGAATAATAAATCATGAATGCAGTGGTATCTGAAAATCGAGTAACCATCACCGAAGCAGCACCAGGGAAAATCGGTGCCGAAGTAATGGGATGGGATGTTACGACCTTTACCCCGGGCTGTTCCGAAGCGGAAATGCTCCGGCAATTGATCTACCGTAATAAAGTGGTCGTCATGCGCGGCCAGCGTCTCGACATGACCGAACAGGAACAAGTCAACTTCGCCAGAGCGGTAGGCCGGCCTCAAGTTTATTTCCAAGCGAATTATCACCATCCCGATCATCCCGAGATTTTCGTTTCCAACAACCTCAACGAAGACGGCAAAAAATTCGGCGTTTCCGGCACAGGACGCTATTGGCATACGGATTGTTCTTTCGAGAAACATCCTCTGTCCTTTACCTCTGTTCGCCCAATATTTTTTCCTAAATCGGCCAGGGAAACCTCTTATATCGATATGGCGCGCGTCTACAGCGAACTTCCCGACGATTTGAGGCGCTATGTGGACGGCAGGATGGCGATGCAGGAAGCCTGGCCGCGTTACAAAGTACAGGCGTGTGATCTCGACCGTTCCATTGACGAACT
>CAYPJI010000164.1:2741-5248 GCA_964411045.1 uncultured Methylobacter sp.
TCCGCCGCAGGCCCACCCTGCCATCATTGAACATCCGGTGACCGGCGAGAAAATCCTCTATATCAGCAGCGGCTTTACCAGCGGATTGGTTGGACTGTCCTATGAAGAAAATCAGCGGGTGATGAAGGCCCTGTTCGAATTCGCCGAACAGCCGAAATTCATACACACGCATTTCTGGGAGGAAGGCGATATGATTATTTGGGACAACCGTTCATTGGTTCATAAAGGCTCCAAGGCCAGGCCAGGCGAACACAGCAGAATGTACCGCATCGGCATCTATGACGATCTGCCATTTTATGTAGGGATAGAATAATGAGCATGTTAAGGATGGTCGATCCCCTGGAGAACGTCACCGTTACAGATATCGACGATGGTTTTATGGCCGAGGTGTTAAAGCCTTATTTCAACCACAGCCGTTATCTGAAACATGCCTGGTTTATGCAATCGGACAACTCTGATCCGCAAGGCCTGATCATGAATGGAGAATTCTCGATACCCGAGTCCTGCTATATCGACGACACCGGGCATTTTAACGCCGTTGAGTTCAATATCTGCTTCAACCAGATTTGCTATGTGCATTTGGCGCATTGCATTAAAAACGCTTTGATACCGGAATTATCGGATGATTACGATATGGAGGCGTTTTTCGAGAAGCAGCTGCCGAACGTCTTGATCGCAAAACTTACCTCGAGCTATCAAAGCCAGCTGAACGCCAAGCATTTTTACGGCACTTACGGCATTAATAGCATCAAGAAGACATCGACATGCACATTCATCAAAACCTATTGCCGTTTTCATGATGACGCCAACGGCAGAAGCAAAGGAGAAGTGACACTCGCAGTAATGGCGCCATAAAGTCCGAAGTATCGCCTGTTTTCCGCGAAACCTGAAATAGGTTCGTCCCCTCCCGATTTCAGGAGCGGAAAACAGGCGACGGTTGTTGTTGCGGCGGCCGCGTTCGTCCTGAGATTGTCCTGAGCTTGTCGAAGGACGGCCGCCTGCACCTCAACTGCGATAAAACATTCGGTCCTCCGGCTGCGCGGTTTCGACTGCCTATGCTCCTTCAACGACTTAGTTTTTCAGTTCAATAAATCAGCAACCGTTATGTATCCCAGCCCGATCATCACTACGTTACAACAAGCCCAGCCAGCCCAAAGAAAGCCGATATTGAACGCCTATATTCGCGAGTTACTGGCGAATTTTATCGGCATGGACAGTGCTGAAGACATAACGTCCAATCAAAGTTTTATCGAACTGGGCACGGATTCTCTGCAAGCGGTGGGATTCAAGTCCAGGCTGGAATCGAATCTGGCTTGTTCGCTGCGCACGACCTTGTTATTCGATCATCCCAGGATGGATTTGCTGGTCGATTATCTGATCGACGAGGTATTGCCGCTAGAGCCGATGTCGCTCGAAGAAACTCCGGACGCCGCCTTGGCTGCGCCGCCGCGCACCGGCAGCGACCCGCTGTCCGTTGGCCGGATGCAGCCGATAGCCATTGTCGGGCTGGCCGGATTGTTTCCCGGTGCCGATAACGCGGAATTGTTATGGGAAAAAGTCATGGCCGGCGAATGCCTGCAGCCGGCCCCATACGCGCCGGCAGCCGCGTTCGGATACGGCCGCATCGGCGAAAGCAGTCCGTCCGAAGACATCGGAACCAACGACCTTGCCGATCGCCAACTGCAACTTCTGAACAGGCTCATTGCGCAACTACAGAGCGAATACGAAATTACCGGGCGGATGCTCTCGGAGACCATGACCGGCGTTTTCATAGCCGCCCAATCGTTCGTCGATCGCCTGGGGTGCTGCGATAACGGCGGCCAGCCCTATCGGGTCCCCATCGCCAACCAGCTATCCTTTCAATTCGACTTGAAAGGACCCAGCGAGGTTATCAACACCTTCTGTACCAGTGTCCACGTCGCGCTGCACCGCGCCGCGCAAAGTATCCGCTCCGGCGAATGCGAACAGGCCATCGTAGGCGCCATCAACCTCATAGATGCCGACGAATTCGCGTCCATGGCCATGCATGGCCTTTACGATCAACTCCTGAGCAGCCGCAACCGGACGCGCAGTTTCAGCGAGGAAGCCGACGGCTTCGTCCGCAGCGAAGGCGCGGGCGTCGTCATGCTCAAACCGCTGGAGCAGGCCCGGGCTGACGGCAACCGGATTCTGGCGATCATCAAAGGCAGCGCCGTGCATCACGGCGGCCGCGGCTATTCGCTGGAAGCTCCCAACGTACAGGGGCTAAGGCACGCCATAACAGCCAGCATCGCCTATACCGGCGTCAGCACCGATACGATAGATTACGTGGAAGCCCACGGCATCGGCAATACGCTCGCCGATGCCCTGGAACTGACCGCCATCAGCGACGCTTATCAGCTGTTGAGCGCGAATCCCGGCAAAAACTGGTTTGTCAGCAGCATCAAGCCCAGCATCGGCCATCCGGAAGTCGCATCGGGCATGGCTTCGCTGATCAAGGCCGTCAAGGCGCTGGAACATCAGGCCAT
>CAYPJI010000165.1:0-5232 GCA_964411045.1 uncultured Methylobacter sp.
TCAAAAGCCTGTACGGCAAGGGCTACGCCCTGCTGGGCAATGCCGGCGAATTCCTGGACCCGGTGTTTTCGTCCGGCGTCACGATCGCCATGAAATCGGCCAGCCTGGCCGCCGCGGCTTTGGACCGCCAGTTCAACGGCGAAGCGGTCGACTGGCAGGCCGATTATGCGAGCCCCTTGCAGCGCGGTGTCGACACCTTCCGCGTGTTCGTCGACGCCTGGTACGACGGCCGGTTTCAGGATGTGATCTTCCACGACAAACAGCGGCCCGAAGTCAAAGCGATGATCAGTTCGATACTGGCCGGCTATGCCTGGGACGAAAACAACCCTTACGTCAAAAATGCCCGTTCAAGGCTCGATACGCTGGCGGCATTTTGCCGCAGCGACAAGGAATGACCGGATTAATCGGCGCAGCGACCGGCAGGCCGCCCGTTTTTATGGCTGTTTTTTTCATGATGCTGGCCTTGTTGACGGGCTGTTCGGCGCTGCAACACAAAGAAATTGCAGGAGAACCTGTCGCGCTGCCGATTGCGCCGCCGACAGGGCCGGCGCGGCATGTCGTGCAGCAATTGACCGCTACCTGGACGGACAGGCAGGAAACCCTGGTTTGCGTGCTGGAACTGGATGGCCGGCATATCGCTATGGCCGGTCTGACGAACGAAGGACTGAGCCTGTTCAACTTAAGCTACGACGGCCATACCCTGACGTCCGACAAGAGCCCGCTGCTGCCCGATGCCGTGGCGCCGGAATTTATGATCGCCGATCTGCAGCTGGTCTACTGGCCCGTCGCCGGCCTGGAAAAAATACTGCCGGCCGGCTGGCGGCTGGAGACCGGCCCGAACGGCCGGATTTTATATCATCAGGATGATAAGAAGGTTGAAGTCCGCTATTTGTCGCCCGACGCCGCGTGGCCCCGGAACGTCGAGCTGACCAACCATCAATACCATTATCGCTTGAACATCAAGACTCTCAGTTATGACGTTTTACCTGAATGATTTAGGTCTCTTGTGCGCGCTCGGCGGTTCCAAAGCAGAGGTCGGCAGCCGACTCATGGCAGGCGACCGCTCAGGGCTGGTGATGACCGACCGGTTCAGTCCCGGGCGCGAGACCATCGTGGGCCGTATTGACAGCGAATTGCCCGAGATCCCGCCGGAATACAGCGTCTACCAGTGCCGCAACAACCAGTTGCTGCTGGCCGCTCTGGAACAGATCAGGCCGACCGTCGATGCGATGATTGCATCGTTCGGGCGCGACCGCATCGGCGTTGTCATTGGCACCAGTACATCGGGCGTACTAAGCACCGAACAGGCGCTGGCTTCGGGGACGCAAACCGGCGCCTTGCCCGACCGGTTCCACTACAAGCAGCAGCAAATGGGCGCCGGCGCCGACTTTCTGACCACTTATCTGGACCTGACCGGGCCAGCCTACACGATCTCCACGGCCTGCTCGTCCAGCGGCAAGGCGTTTGCCTCGGCGCGCCGGTTGCTCAACCTGGGCCTTTGCGATGCGGTTATCGTCGGCGGCGCGGACACCCTGTGCGGCCTGACCACCAACGGCTTTGCCGCGCTTGAATCGATCAGTGCCGGTTACTGCAAACCGTTCGGCCGGCACCGCGACGGCATTAACATCGGCGAGGCGGCCAGTCTGTTCGTGCTGAGCCGGCAGCCCGGCCCCGTGGCCTTGCTGGGCATCGGCGCCACCAGCGACGCCTACCACTTTTCGGCGCCGGACCCGGCCGGCACGGCCGTGATCAAAGCCATGCAGCTGGCCCTGGCCGATGCCGGCAAGGCGCCCGATCAAATCGATTACCTGAACCTGCACGGCACTGCCACGGTATTGAACGATGCCATGGAAAGCGCGGCCGTCAACGCCGTGTTCGGGCCGGCTCTGGCGGTCAGTTCCAGCAAGGGCATGACCGGCCATACCCTGGGCGCGGCGGCCGCGCTGGAGCTGGGTTTCTGCTGGCTGCTGCTGACCGGCGGCAGCGAAGACGCCTTGATCCCCAATATCAGCGGCGACGAGCCCGATCCCGAATTGGCGCCGCTGCATCTGGTAAAAAAAGGCGAGCGCCTGGGGCGGCGCATCGATACCTGCCAGAGCAATTCGTTCGCGTTCGGCGGCAACAATCTATCGATAGTGGTGGGTAGAGCATGATCGGCTATGAAATACTCAAGCATTTGTGGGGGGCGAATTTACTTGTGCCCTTTAGGGTATTCGTCCTGGGCGACTGCCAAAAGCTTTGTAGGGTATGCATCGCATACCTTTTTCACTATTTGCCGATACACCATGAATCCAAGAAGGTACGCACTGCGTACCCTACAACTCTGGGCGCATACTTTTTTCACTATTTGCCGATCCATCATGAATCCGAGGAAGGTACGCGCTGCGTACCCTACAACTTAGCCTTATGAACGATTTTCCCGCTATTGCCGAACTGATCCCGCATACCGGCCCGATGATACTGCTGGACCGCGTAATTGCCTTTGACGATAACAGCCTATCGGCCGGACTGGTCGTGCGCAGCGGCCTGTTCGGCGACGATAAAACCGTACCGGCCTGGCTCGGCATCGAATACATGGCGCAGACCATCGGCGCCTATGCCGGCATGAAAGCCAGGCTCGCCGGCGAGCCGATCAGGCTCGGCTTCCTGCTGGGCACGCGGCGTTACAGCGGCAACGCAGCCGAATTCAAGGTCGGCACACCGCTGACGGTGCAGGTCGAGAAAATCATGCAGGACGACAGGCTGGGCGCTTTCGAATGCCGGATTCTGGGCGAAGGCATCGAGATCAGCGCCAATCTGAACGTTTACCAACCTCCGCTTAATGACACAGAGTTATGAATAAAACGATTTTAGTAACAGGCTCCAGCCGCGGCATCGGCAAAGCCATTGCCTTGTATCTGGCCGAGCGCGGCTTCGATCTGGCGCTGCACTGCCGCAGCCGGCGCGCCGAGGCCGAGGCCGTAGCCAACGACATCGAGCGGCTGGGCCGGACTGTCCGCATTCTGCAATTCGACATCGCCGACCGGGCGCAATGCGCCGAGCAAATCAACGCCGATATCGAGGCCTTCGGCGCTTACTATGGCGTGGTCTGCAATGCCGGCATCACGGCCGACAACGCTTTTCCGTCGCTGACCGGCGCGCAGTGGGACAGCGTCGTGCATACCAATCTGGACGGCTTCTACAATGTCTTGCAGCCCGTGATCATGCCCATGGTCAGGCGCCGCAAGCCCGGCCGCATCGTGACGCTGTCGTCGGTGTCAGGGCTGATCGGCAACCGCGGCCAAGTCAACTACAGCGCGGCCAAGGCCGGCATCATCGGCGCCACGAAAGCGCTGGCGCTGGAACTGGCCAAACGCGACATTACCGTCAACTGCGTGGCGCCGGGCCTGATCGATACCGACATGGTCAGCGAACTGCCGCTGGACGAGATCAGGAAAATGATTCCGGCGCGACGCGTCGGCAATCCGCGCGAAGTGGCTGCGGCCGTGGCCTTCCTGATGTCGGACGATGCCGGCTACATCACGCGCCAGGTCATCTCCGTGAACGGAGGCCTGTGCTGATGAGGCGGGTCGTTGTGACCGGCATGGCCGGCCTATCGCCGATAGGCAACGATTGGCCGCAGGTGGCGGCGCGGCTGAAAGCCCGGTCCACCGGTATCCGCTATATGGCCGACTGGGAAAAATACCGGGGCTTGAATACACGGCTCGGCGCGCCGGCCGAGTTCACGAAGCCGGCGCATTATACGAGAAAGCAGACGCGCAGCATGGGCCGCATCGCCTTGCTGGCCGTTTACGCGACCGAACTGGCGCTGGCCGATGCCGGACTCTTAGGCGATCCGTGTCTGAGCAGCGGACAGACGGGCATTGCCTACGGCAGTTCGGCCGGCAGCCTCGAGGCGGTGGCCGAATTCGGCAATATGCTGATCAATCATGCCGTCGACGGCCTCAACGCCACCTCCTATATCCGCATGATGGGGCATACGGCGCCGGTCAATATCGGCCTGTTTTTCGGCATCAACGGCCGCGTTTATACGACTTCCAGCGCCTGCACCTCGGGCAGCCAGGGCATAGGCTATGCCTGCGAGGCGATCAGGCACGGCTACCAGACCGTGATGGTAGCCGGCGGCGCCGAGGAGCTTTCGGCTTCTGAAGCAGCCGTGTTCGACACGCTGTTCGCGACCTGCATCCACAATGACGAGCCGCACAGAAGGCCCCGGCCTTTCGACCGCGACCGCGACGGGCTGGTCATCGGCGAGGGCGCCGGCACCCTGATTCTGGAAGAGCGTGAGCATGCGCTGGCGCGCGGTGCGCATATTTACGCCGAGGTGACCGGCTTCGGCACCAACTCGGACGGCCTGCACGTCACCCAGCCCAACAGTGAGAGCATGCAGATCGCCATGCGTCTGGCGCTGCAGGATGCAGGGCTTGAAGCAGCCGACATCGGCTACATCAGCGCGCACGGCACGGCGACCGACCATGGCGACATCGCCGAAAGCCATGCCACGGCGGCCGTGTTCGGTTCGCGTACGCCGATCAGCGCCATGAAAAGCTATACAGGCCATACGCTGGGCGCCTGCGGCGCGCTGGAAGCCTGGGCGGCCATCCGGATGATGAACGAGGGCTGGTTCCATCCCACGGTCAATCTGGACAACATCGATTCCAAATGCGCGGAGCTTGATTACATAACAGGCGATATCCGGCATCTGGAATGCGAGCACATCATGAGCAATAATTTCGCTTTTGGTGGTATAAATACATCTCTGATTTTTAAACGCGTAACCGATAGGGAGCAATAAAAATGATAAAAAAAATTTGTGGGGTTCTAGCGTTAGCGGCAGTCATGACGGGCTGTACGACGACGGGGCATTTCAAGGTGCCGGAAGGATCGCAACTGTATGTTTACAAACGGCCGGAGCCGGTAGATATCAAGGCCAACGGCGACGTCACGACCAAGCCTTTCTTCTGGACTGCGGCGGGCATGCCACCCGGCGGCGGCATCCCCTACCGCCTAGAGCAGGACGGTCAGACCATCAAGGAAGGCAAGTTGAGAGCCAAATTCCGTACCGTTTCCATCTTCTGGCCACCGGCGGCCCTCATCTACTGGCCGATGGGCTTCAATCCGGATATTACTTACGACTTGGTTAACGACAAGCAGGAATAACCAGCCGGGCAAGGGCTTTAGCCACGGCTGAAGCCCTTTTACCGCCACCAGACTCATGACCGTATGGCAGAT
>CAYPJI010000166.1:0-5228 GCA_964411045.1 uncultured Methylobacter sp.
CTACGACGGTTCGTTCTGGACCTTGTTGAGTCCCTTTGCATTGCTATGCGGTGTGATCGGCTTGCTGGTGACTACATTTCATGGCGCCCTGTTTCTGAAGTGGCGCACGGAAGGCGTGATTCATAGCCGCGCTCAAAAGGCCGTGTCGGCGCTTGGTCCATTGCTGTTGGTCAGTCTGGCAATGGCAACGTTATGGCTGGTGTCGGCTGTCGACCGTCCTGAAATTACGCAGATGGCGGGCGCGTCCGCGGCCTCGAATCCGCTCAACAAAACCGTTGTCGCCGCTGGTGCCGGCTGGCTGCATCATTTTCTTGCCAGTCCCTGGATGTTGCTTGCACCTGTGCTGGGTTTCGCAGGGCTGGCCCTGGCCTGGCTGCTGGGCAAAGGGCAATCCACGGCCGGGGCTTTTTTGATGAGCAGCATCGGCATCAGCGGCGTGCTGCTGACGGTAGGTTTAGGGTTGTTTCCATTCCTGCTGATTTCGACCACTGACCCACGCTCCAGTCTGACAATATGGGATGGCAGTGCCAGCCATACTACGCTACTGCTGTCATTCTGGATTACCGTGGTGTTTCTGCCGATCGTACTGTTCTATACGCGCTGGGTTTACAAGGTGATTTGGGGCAGTGTCACCGAAGCGGCCGTGTTAAAAGATTCACACACACTTTATTAAGAGGAGAGACACGCATGTGGTACTTCACCTGGATACTGGGCGCCAGCTTCGCCGCCGCTTTTGCCGTTATTAACGCTATGTGGCTGGAATCAAATTGCGATATCGATAACGAGGGCATTGATCAGTCTTGCGATACCGTGCAAAAAGGCGATTCGTAATTGAAAAAAGGGTTGGCGTAAAAAACCAACCCTTTTTATGCTTGAAGCCCGAATAAGCAGATCCCGGAACTTCTCCAACCGGGAGGCAGTCATTCTGGAATAAATCCACGACAGTCGGTTTGGAGACCGTGCTGTATACCGTCAAACCCTGATTAACTCATATCAGGAGATTCTCATGAAACAGCGGGAAGTTTATCAGCACAAACTACAAGCACAGCTGGCCGAGTGGAGCGCCGCGATTGGTCAGCTGAAAGTCAGGGCGGATGAGACGGAGGCCGATGTCAAACCTGAGTATGACATGCAGGTCGGCGAGCTGCAGCAGAAACTGGATATTGTGCAGGGAAAGCTGGATGAACTGCAGCAGGCCCGCGATGACGTTTGGGAAAGCCTTAAGGCCGATGTAGAAGCAGCCTCAAATAATCTGGGTGAGTCGGTGAACTTGACGACTGCCAGATTTCATTAGCCAAGGGATTTAAAAAACAATCGGCAGCTGAATATTTTCTTAAATTCGGGAGAAGATCATGCCTTACAAGCGTTTGAGCGACTTACCTGATAATGTAAAAAATCATTTGCCCACGCATGGGCAGGAGATCTATCTGTCGGCTTATAACAATGCCTGGGATGAGTACAAGGAGCCCGAGGAGCGCCGCTCCAGTGACGATGATAGGGAGACAGTAGCTCACAAAGTAGCCTGGGCGGCCGTGAAAAAGAAATATGAAAAGCACGGCGATGATTGGGTCGAAAAAAAGCATTGACCCAATAGGAAAACGCTCGCCAATAGCCTTGTCTTTCGACCTGTTTACCTCAGAGATGAGCAGAATTTAGTGTTCCTTACGTCATCGCGTTCAGTTTCTGGTTCGGATAAAGATCAAGCGCGCTATATCTGTTAAGGTTCATTCAGCTTGTAGCACGACAAACGACAAAAAACCTCATCATGGCAATATCAGTTATATAATGCCAAGCCTACTGACCGGAGCCGCATGAGCGGTCTGAATTCCGGGACATGCTGAGCATGTACTCATCAGTCCGAATATTTTCTTAACCGATCGATAAGCTTAAATGGGCATTATAAAAAAACTGGCATCCCAAACTGCAATCTATGGCGTCAGCAGTATTTTCGGACGCTTCCTCAACTATCTTTTGGTGCCGCTTTACACCTATTATTTTTCGGCGGCGGAATATGGCGTGGTGTCGGAATTTTATGCCTATGCCGGCTTTTTCTCCGTGCTGCTGCTGTTCGGGTTTGAAACGGGCTATTTTCGCTTCCGCGACAAGGAGTCGCCCGGACGCGATACGGCGTATTCAACAGCGCTGATTTTTGTCGTTCTGGTCAATCTGGGTTTTTTTCTGCTCATCCGATGGATTAATGCACCGCTATCGGCAGCACTGCATTATGCCGATCATCCGGAATATGTGCTGTGGTTCGCGATCATCCTGGCGCTGGATGCCATGACAGCCATCCCCTTCGCACGGCTGCGGGCCGAAAACAAGGCGCTGCGTTTTGCCGGTATCAAGATGGCCGAGATCATGATAACAATCCTGCTGAGCCTGTTTTTCATCGTTTATTGTCCCAAGGCGCTCGGACAGAGTCCTGATTCTTGGATAAGTCGGGTTTATGATCCGGCTATTGGCATAGGGTACATCTTTATCGCCAACTTGCTGGCCAGCATATTCAAGTTTTTGCTGTTGATTCCGCAGTTTAGAGGGCTGGCCTGGGGCTTCGACAGGCAATTGTTCGGCCGCATGCTGCGCTATTCGTTGCCGATGGTCGTGATCGGCTTCGCCGGCATTATCAACGAAATGCTCGATCGCGCCTTGCTCAAATACTTGCTGCCTTATGATGATGTCACTAATCTGAAAATGCTCGGCATTTACAGCGCCTGCTACAAGCTTTCGATTTTGATGTCATTGTTCATTCAGGCTTTCCGTTATGCCGCCGAACCGTTTTTTTTCGCCTATGCCGGCAACAGCGATGCGCGTAACGTCTATGCCGATGTGCTCAAGTTTTTCGTGATTTTCTGCGTTTTTATCTTTTTGATGGTGACATTGTTCATCGATTTCTTTAAATATTTTATCGGCGAGGAGTTTCGCGCAGGGCTCGAAGTTGTGCCGATATTGTTGCTGGCCAATCTGTGCCTGGGAATTTATGTCAATCTGTCGATCTGGTACAAGCTGACCGATCGCACCGTAATGGGGGCTTTTGTGTCATTGGCCGGCGCGGCTTTGACAATCGCGCTCAATATCTGGTTGATTCCTACGATGGGATATACAGGCTCGGCCTGGGCGACCCTGGCCTGCTATGGCGCGATGGTCATCGTCTCTTACGTGTTGGGCAGGAAGTATTACCCGGTGGCTTATGACCTCAAGCGCGTGGTTGGTTATACCAGCCTCGGCATCGCGTTGTATCTGGCGCATGAGCGATTACCGCTCGATGCCGGCCGGCCGGCATGGCTGTCTGCCGGCGGACTGATGCTGGTCTATCTTTTAAGTGTCGCGCTCTTTGAAAGGCGCAAGATAGAGGTAAAGCCGGCTTAAAGAGAGGTGCTGTTATCTTTGTCCGCTGGCGTGAGCCCTACTTATTGGCTCGATGATCGATAATATCTTCAACCACGGATGGGTCAGCCAGGGTAGACGTATCGCCGAGATTGCTGATCTCATTGGATGCCACTTTGCGCAGGATTCGGCGCATGATCTTTCCGGAACGCGTTTTCGGCAGCCCTGGCGCCCATTGAATCACGTCAGGATGTGCGATAGCGCCGATTTCTTTTCTGACCAGTTCGACCAGTTCCTGTTTGAGCTTTTCCGTGGGCTCTACACCGACATTTAATGTCACGTAGGCATAGATGCCTTGGCCTTTGATGTCGTGTGGATAACCGACCACGGCCGCTTCGGCGACATCTTCATGCAGCACCAGTGCGCTTTCAACTTCGGCTGTGCCCATGCGGTGCCCGGACACATTGATAACGTCATCAACGCGCCCGGTGATCCAGTAATAGCCGTCCTGATCGCGCCGCGCGCCATCGCCGGCAAAATAATAGCCGGGATAGTTCTTAAAATAAGTGTCGACAAAGCGTTGATGATCGCCGTAAACCGTTCGGGCCTGCCCGGGCCATGAACGGCTGATGACCAGAATGCCTTCGGCGACGCCTTCCAGCAGACGGCCTTCATTATCGACGATCTCGGGTTTGATGCCGAAAAACGGCAAGGTGGCGGAACCTGGCTTCAGCGCAATGGCGCCGGGCAGAGGCGTGATCATAATGCCGCCGGTTTCGGTTTGCCACCAGGTATCCATGATCGGGCAGCGGCCATTGCCGACCACGTGATAATACCATTCCCACGCTTCCGGATTGATCGGCTCGCCGACGCTGCCGAGAATTCTGAGGCTGTTGCGGTCTGTGCGCGTGACAAAATCATCGCCCTGCGCCATCAGGGCTCGGATGGCGGTCGGTGCGGTATAGAAAATGTTGACCTGATGCTTGTCGACGATGCGCCAGAACCGATCGGCTTCCGGATAAGTCGGTACGCCTTCGAACAGCAGCGTCGTGGCGCCGTTGCATAATGGTCCGTAAATGCTGTAGGAATGGCCCGTGACCCAGCCGATATCGGCCGTGCACCAGTAAATGTCGCCGTCGTGGTAATCGAAGATATATTTGTGGGTCATGGCCGCATACAGCAGATAGCCGCCGGTCGTGTGCAGGACGCCCTTGGGCTTGCCGGTAGAGCCGGATGTGTACAGGATGAACAGCGGATCTTCCGCGTCCATGGCTTCGGCCGGGCAATCGGTTGACGCTTCGGCCATGGCTTCGTGATACCAGATGTCGCGATGTGGATGCCAGTCTATGTCCACGCCGGTATTTTTGATGACGATGACTTTTTCAAGCCTGGGGCAATTCGCAGCCGCTTTATCGACATTAACTTTTAGGGGAGCGGTCTTGCCGCCGCGGTTGCTTTCGTCGGCGCAGACTAGGTATCGGCAGTCCGCATCGATGATGCGATCTTTTAATGCGTCAGCGGAAAAGCCGCCGAAAACGATTGAATGCACGGCGCCGATGCGCGTGCAGGCCAGCATGACGACTGCCGCTTCGGCAATCATGGGCAGATAAATGCAGACGCGATCGCCTTTTTTGACGCCTTGCGCTTTTAAAACATTGGCAAATTTACAGACCTGTTCGTGCAGTTCGCGGTAAGTGACTTTTTTATCATGAGCCGGATTGTCGCCTTCCCAGATAATGGCCGTCTGGTCGCCACGAGTAGGCAAGTGGCGGTCCAGGCAATTGACGCTGACATTGAGTTTCCCGCCTTCGAACCAGTGGATATGGCCTTTGGGGAAATCGTATGCCATGACCGTATCCCAGCGCTTGTTCCAGTTCAGGAACAGTTCTGCCTGCTCGGCCCAG
>CAYPJI010000167.1:0-5197 GCA_964411045.1 uncultured Methylobacter sp.
GGACCTGTTGCTGGAAGAAGGCATGGAAAACGTTTATGCGCGCCACCATCGCTTGGCCGAAGGCACCCGTAAAGCGATTGCCGCATGGGGCATGAAACTGTGCGCACAACCCGGCTTTGAATCTGACACGGTCTCTGCAGTTGTCGTGCCTGAAGACAAAGACGCCCGTGCTGTCATCAGCACTGCATTCAGCAAGTACAATATCTCGTTGGGTGCAGGTCTGTCAGAAGTGTCCGGCAAAGTCTTCCGTATCGGCCATCTCGGCGACATGAATGATGTGTCCATGCTGGGCGCGATCGCCGGCGTTGAAATGGCGATGCTGGATAACGGCTTCGATATCAAGCCGGGTTCAGGTGTTGGTGCTGCGATTGAATATTACCGGTCGACAGCAAAATAACGCGGCTGCGTAATCAGCCGGAACCCCGAACAAAGGCATCCCGTTTTGTTAACGGCGATGCCTTTGTGCTTTATGGCGTTACCTTTTTCAAAATCCCAAACAATCAATACCTGTTGTTACCTGGAGGATATTAATGAGCAAACCTAAAGTCTTCGTCACGCGCAAGTGGCCCGAGTCCGTTGAAGCCAAGCTTAAAGAACTTTATGACGTTACTTTAAATGAATACGACCGCCCGCTGTCTGCCGCTCATTTCAAAGACGCATTGCAAAACTACGACGCCGTCTGCCCGACCGTTTGCGACTCATTCCCGGCGGATGTCATTAATGTCCCGAACAAACGCTGCAAAATCCTGGGCAATTTCGGCGTCGGCTTTAACCATATCGACATCAATGCCGCTAAGGAACAAGGCCTGGTCGTGACCAATACGCCCGGCGTATTGACCGAAAGCACGGCCGACATCGCCATGACCTTATTATTGATGTCGGCTCGGCGTGGCGCCGAAGGCGACCGATTGGTCCGCGCCAGACAATGGACCGGCTGGTGCCCGACTCATATGATGAGTTCGGATGTCACGGGCGCCACCTTAGGCTTGATCGGTTTCGGCCGCATTGCGCAAGCCATGGCGCGAAAAGCTCATCATGGTTTCGGCATGAAAATCTATTATTTCAGCCCGCGTGCCGCAGATCAGCAAGTTGTTGATGACCTGGACGCGACCCGTTGCGATACCCTTGAAGCGCTTCTGCAGGTCTCCGACTACGTTTCATTGCACTGTCCGGGCGGCGCCGAAACGCGTCATTTAATCAATGAAGAACGGCTTAATCAGATGAAGCCGACAGCGCATCTGATCAATACCGCGCGCGGCGATGTCGTCGACAGCAAAGCGTTAATCAAGGCCCTGAGGGAAAAAAGAATCGCCGGCGCCGGCCTGGATGTTTACGAAGGCGAGCCCAACGTTGATGAGGGATTTCTGACGCTGGACAACGTATCGTTACTGCCTCACTTAGGCAGCGCCACTATTGCTACGCGCACGGCCATGGGCGAAAAAGTACTGGCAAATCTGGCGGCCTTTTTTGCAGGCCAGGAGCCGCCCGACCGGGTCGTTTAACTAAAAAAGGGCGGGGTAAACCGCCCTTTTTTGTTCCCGCAGAAAAAACGTCTAAAGCAAATGCCTGACCGAATCCCTTTCCTGTTTTAATTCAGCCTCCGTAGCCTTCATTCTTTGCATACTGAATTCGTTGATATCGAGCCCTTTGACGATATTGACCTGACCATTAGCGACCGTAACAGGATAAGAATACACCAGGCCCGGCTCGATACCGTAGCTGCCATCCGACAATAACGACATACTGACCCAATCGCCTGCCTTGGTGCCCAAGATCCAGTTGCCCATCTGATTGATCGCGGCATTAGCCGCCGATGCGGCACTGGACTGCCCGCCTCTGGCTTTAATGATTGCCGCGCCGCGCTGCTGGACGGTAGGGATAAACTCATTGACAAACCAGTCATGCTCAACCAGCGACAAGGCATCCCGGCCTTTGACCTTGGCATGATGCAGATCAGGATACTGCGTAGTGGAATGGTTGCCCCAGATGGCCATGTTTTTTACATCAGACGGCAGCACGCCACACTTCTCGGCCAATTGGCTTATCGCCCGGTTGTGATCCAGCCGGCTCATGGCGGAAAAATTCTCCGGTCTTAAATCCGGCGCGTTGCTGATAGCGATCAAGGCATTGGTATTGGCCGGATTGCCTGTTACCAGTATTTTTATGTCTCGCTTGGCGACTTCATTTAAAGCCTTGCCCTGGATTGCGAAAATCTCTGCATTAACTTCCAGCAAATCTTTTCGTTCCATGCCGGGTCCGCGCGGGCGCGCGCCAATTAAAAAAGCATAATCGGCATTTCGGAACGCGACCTTAGGATCGGTAGTAACTTCAATGCGATGCAGCAGAGGATAAGCGCAATCCTTCAATTCCATGACTACGCCCTGTAAAGCATTCAGAGCCGGCGGGATTTCCAGCAAATGCAGAACAATAGGCTGCTCGGGGCCAAGCAATGAGCCTGCCGCCAAGCGAAATAGCAATGAATAACTGATTTGTCCTGCCGCACCTGTAACCGCAATATGAACGGGTGTTTTCATCTGTTTTCCTAGTTCCTGTAATGTTTTTCAGAACTTATGGTTAAGTTCCAAACGATCGGAAATCATATACGTCCAACTCTCTTATTATTCCCGACACCACATATCTATTTAATACCCATACTATCCATACTACATGACTACAGCACAATTTTTAAATAATAACGAAAAGCCCAGGCTCCACGCAACCTAATAAGAGCCCTTAACCTGCAAAACAAGCCGAATTCTGAGTGCCACCTATCAATGCTGCATAAAGTAATGCTTAAATGGAGCACTGAAAGGTTTATCGAGTATAATGCCGCGATTTAAGAATCGTATTTTCGGGTAATTTTCCAACCACTTTCAGGTAAGTTAATGAAAAAACTGCTATTCCAATTCGATACAGACGCTCACCCCTCCGTTTTCGATACTGTTGTAGGCTATGATGGCGGTGCGGATCATGTAATCGGGTACGGAGGGCTGACACCGGACAACATCACTTCCCTGGTGGAAGGCACTATTTTCACGCGTGCACCTAAAGAAAAGAAAAACACGGCCATTTTCGTCGGCGGCAGCGACATGGTTGCAGGCCAGGAGCTCTTTACAGCCGTACAAAAACATTTCTTCCCCGGCTTCCAGGTTTCCATCATGCTGGACAGCAACGGCAGCAACACGACCGCGGCCGCGGGCGTGGCCAAACTGGCTAGCAGCGGTACGATAGCCGGTAAAAAAGCCGTCGTATTGGCAGGCACAGGGCCGGTAGGCCAGCGCGCAGCCGTCATGCTGGCGCAGGAAGGCGCTGAAGTCTCGTTGACTTCCCGCTCGATGGAGCGCGCCGTCCAGGCCTGCAACGCCATGAAAGCGCGCTTCGGCGTTGACTTGATACCTGTGGAAGCGGCTGATAGCGAGGCCAGAGCCAAAGCCATAGAGTACGCGAATATCGTTTTTGCGACCGGCAAGGCGGGGGTCGAACTGCTCACGGTCGAGCAATGGCAACACAACCCCCATATCGAAATGATGGCTGACGCCAACGCGACGCCACCGGTCGGTATCGGCGGCACCGACATGATGGATAAAGGCATCGAGCGCCACGACAAAATCATCTGGGGCGCTATCGGCTTCGGCACGTTGAAACTGGCCTTACACCGCGCCTGCATAGCCAAACTGTTTGAAGACAACAGACAGGTTTTTGATGCCGAAAACATCTTTGCTCTCGCTATGGAAATGGCTTGATCATCCTGCAGAGCCCGATATGAGCAATTATGCCAATCAAGCCTCCATCGAAACCATCAGAAAAAATGCACTCAGCATTTTTCAAGCCGGCATTGAGGCCGCAGATCCTTATAAAGCCGTTAAGCGCTGCCTTATCGCTAGCGATCATCATATCGAAATCCGGTTAAATTTAAATGACAGCAATCAGAAACGATTGGGCAGGTGGTCAAAAGTCCACCTGATTGCATTCGGAAAAGCGGCCTGCGCCATGGCCCGGGCGGCGCAGGAAATCATTCCGGCGCATCTGCTGGCAGGCCGCGGCATTGCCGTGACCAATTATGAAAATGAAACGGCCGTCGATAATTTTGAAGTCATCGGCGCGTCGCATCCGCTGCCCGATGCGGCAGGGCTCAAAGGCGCGCAATTGATTGCCGATAAGGTTCGCGGCGCGCAAAATGAGGAACTGGTGCTGGTGCTGGTCAGCGGCGGCGGTTCGGCGCTGATCCCCTATCCGGTGCCATCGATTACGCTGCCAGAGAAGATCGCCACGACGGATCTGCTGCTGGCCTCTGGCGCCAACATCAACCAGATCAACTGCGTACGCAAGCATCTGTCCCAGATCAAAGGCGGCGGTCTGGCTAAAATGGCGGCGCCTGCCGATCTGCATGCGCTGATTTTATCCGATGTCCTGGGAGACGATTTAAGCGCCATCGCCAGTGGGCCTACCGTGCCCGACCCTACGACATTCGCTGACGCCATCGGTGTTTTCAAAGCCAAAGGCGCATGGAACCAAGTGCCCGCCAATGTTCGGCGCCATCTGGAACAGGGACTGAAAGGCAACATACCCGAAACGCCAAAGCCGGGCGACAAGACCTTCAAGAATACCGCTCACACACTGATCGGCAGCAATGCCATCAGCGTCAGCGCGATCATGAAAGCGTCCGAAGACCTCGGTTACGAAGCAAAGTTATATAGCGATCATTTATGCGGCGAAGCCAGAGACGAAGCTGAAAAGTTAGTCATCCATGCCAAACAGCTCATCGATAACGGCATCGCAAGACCGGTTGCCCTATTGGCAGGCGGTGAAACGACAGTCACGCTGAAAGGCAACGGACGCGGCGGCCGTAATCAGGAAATGGCGCTTGCCTTCGCCTGCGCCGCCGAGAAACATGGCTTAACAGGCAACTGGACCTTTTTGAGCGGCGGCACCGACGGCCGCGACGGCCCGACCGATGCAGCCGGCGGCCTGGTTGACCCGGACACAATCCAGCGCATGCGGCATACGGGTATTGCACCGCAAGCACTGCTAGACAACAACGACGCCTATAACGCCTTAAAAACCGCCGGAGACTTACTTGACACGGGCGCAACCGGGACCAATGTTGCCGACCTGCAGGTATTACTGATCCATCTACAATCTTGAATACAAAAACTCTATATCGGGAGACATAAATGTTTAAAAAATCCATGACAAT
>CAYPJI010000168.1:0-5075 GCA_964411045.1 uncultured Methylobacter sp.
GCCGGTTAACTTGGCGTTAGCCATCTGATTCTTGACGCAGGCTTGTTATCTGATATATACTTCGATCATGCGCTATGAAAATTTCGTCTCTCAGCGAATTATTACCATCGTTCTGTTTGAACGGTGGGTTTGCTAGCGCCCGTAAGGCACTAAGAATTAATGAACCCGCCCCGAGAGGCGGGTTTTTTGTGTCCGCTTCTTGAGGCATTAACCCAAGCACAAGGAGCAAGCTATGAGTATCGAAACACTGAAGAATGTAATCCATCAGGCCGATCAGGCAATCAATTGCTGCGACTTTGATCGACTGATGAATTTCTATGCTGAAGACGCAATGTTGGTCGTCCAGCCGGGGATGTACGCGAAGGGCAAGGTGCAAATTAGAAACGCCTTTAACGCAATATCGAAATACTTCAATGACAGCCTTGAAGTGCAGCAGGGAAACATGGTGTTCTTGGAAATGGGAGATATCGCATTGGTACTTGCAAAAACGTTCATTCGTGCGCCCGGAAAGCCAGACATTGATTTCTCGTCAGAGCGCGATGCGACCTACGTCTACAAGAAAGCGCCGTCGGGAGAGTGGTTGTGCGTAATTGACAACTCCTACGGCACCGCGCTCCTAACGGCGCCCCTTAATTCAAACGTTGGGCGTCTTGGGGAGCAACACAATGAACAAAATGCCTAAAATGAGGCGAGTTGCAGTTTTTGGCAATACTGGCGGCGGTAAATCAACGCTCGCTCGGCAACTGGCTAACATTACCCGTTTACCGCTGCACTCCCTCGATACCATAGAATACAAGCCTGGTGGCGCTAAGGTGCCTCATAACGATTACCTTCAGATTCATTCCGAACTGCTACGCGGAGACGAGTGGATCATTGACGGCTTCGGCTCCGTGCCGTCAGCCTGGGAACGTTTTTCGGCTGCTGACACATTGATCTACGTCGATCTACCGCTATTCACCCATTACGTCTGGGTGACAAAACGTCTCGTAAAGGGCTTGGTCGTCACACCCGAGGGGTGGCCCGAGAACAGTCCAATGTGGAGCAGCACATTGAAAAGCTATCGAGTACTTCGGCTCTGTCATGAAAAACTGACACCCAGATACCGGCAGTTGGTTGCAGAGCAGGCCACTCACAAGCGGGTGCATCACTTGAGATCGGCGAGCGCTATAAAGGCTTTTGTCCGAGCTGTTACTAATGAGTATTCGGGTATCCGCTGAGGCGACGCCCAACCCGGCGTTCGAGCGGGACGCCGCAAAAGCGCGGCGCCCCTCAACTTTACGTTAGGCATCACTTGGATCGGAGATAAGATGGAAAGACATGTTGGAAGTTGTAGCTGTGGTGACATTGAGTTTTGCTTTGAAAGCGATCCGATAAATACTATTTTCTGTTACTGCAAAGAGTGCCAAGCACTCACAGGCTCAGATAAGTGGTTTGGACTTTGGGTGCCAAAAGATAATTTCAAATTTACAAAAGGCGCACCATCAAAATATTCACGAATCGGAAACTCAGGTAAAGCAGTAAATTATCAGTTCTGCGGTAGGTGTAGCACTGCATTATGCGCAGAAATAACTGCGGGCAACTTTTACTCCGTTTCGGCAACCGCGCTGAAAAACAATAGGTTCACTCCAAAAATGTCAATCTACACATCGTCTGCGCCATCATGGGCAACCATTCCTAGCGATGTGCCAAAATTTGACATTTTGCCACCAGGAATGGGGGCTAAATTACGTTAAGTGCACAAGGGGGGGCAGATGAGTCTCTTAAATTTCTTGTTCAAGAAAAAGCAGCCTTCGATACACAAAGAAGATGGAACTCCAAAAACTAGCGGTGAATTAATTGCCGAGGTAACGGATGGAGCTAATTTGGTCGATGGCAAACAAACTTGGGAGTTGGCGGAAGAGAAGAAGCATGACATCGATGCGATGAAACGCTGCTGTGATGCAGAACTAAAGACAATGGATAAAGCTGGAATGGCTCCTGCGCCTTACTACTTTGAACGTGTGGCAGTTCTTTCTAGGAAAGAAAAAAATTACGAGCAAGAAATATTTTACTGCGAACAGTACATTGAAAAAGTTGAGGAGTTTTATTCTAAGAATGGTGCAGAAGGTATGGCTGACGTTAGAAAAGGCCCTAGATATCAGGCCATTGTGAAGCGGTTGCCAAAAGCGAAGGAGTTATATGCCAAGCAACGCACTTAACAAGTCAATTAACTTCGCGCCGGCGGCGCCGGTTATTGAAGCGTTAGGCCTTAATAAAATGAAGTTGACTGCTCGAATTGATGATGACTGCCAATGCATGGTTAGTTATTTTCATAAATTATTGAAACTTCTTAAGGAAAGCCAAACGGAAGAGGCACGAGCACCAATTGAGGTTCATGATAGTAATTCAGATATATCGCTAGTCAGCTACCATGGCATGTCACACCTTATAAAGCCGGATATGGTAATCAATATATATAGTCTTGTTGACTACTGGTTGAATGAAATATGTGATTACCACAGGCAGCGTATGAACCTGTCACTAAAGGCTAAGGATATAAAGGGTGATGGTGAACTGAATGCTAGGCATAAATATTTAACAAAATATGTCCATCTACAACTGGATAATGTCAAAGAAAGTTATAAGCATTTAGATGAACTCCGTCTAGTGAGAAATAAATTCATACATGGCGGTGGTCATATTAACGGTGATGAGGAGCGCAAATTCTCAGCTATTGAGGGAATTGTAATTTCTGGGTCACTGATAGTAATTGAAGAAGCTTTTATCTGGTCTAGCCTAGAACATGCTAAAAAGTATCTTGTGGCAGCCGTTCAGGCCTAACCAGGCGCTCCAACCGATCCAAAAACCGCTACGCGCTTTTCGGTCGGCTGAGCTTAATCGTTATGTATCTAGGGAGGTTGTGATTGAAAGCATATTTGGCTGATACGTTTTCCGATGAAGAGGGGCATTTGGCTCAGAAAGGAAAAGCTGTTTACATTCACGGATCAAAGGAAGAGCTATTGGAACTCTGTCATTTCTTTGAACAAGTTGCCTCGCAGCTTCGTTGTATTCCAACCTGTCATATGCATTTCAACGCGGTAAGGCGTAATCCGTAGGGTGCAATAGCGTAGCGTATTGCACCGCATGTCTCGCAAGATGCGAGTTAATCAATCATTTTGTAAGGTAGTTCGTAGGATGCGCTGAGGCACGAAGCGCATCATTCGCGAGTGATGCGCCTCCTTCGTCGGCACATCCTATTAGATTCACATATCTTGTCCAACATAGCGGTCAAAGGGTCGCACCGCCTGTTGGCGATTTTACCGTAACGTTGAGCGAACAATTTGTGGCTATAGCTGCCATTCGAAAATACTTATCGACAGGCTGGAAATGGCACATAGCAGCTATTCACTTTTTTATCTTTGGATAATACTGGTATGAAGGTATCTGAACAGCAAGGTAATAAAACTTAACACCCCTATAGGGGCTCTTCTACACTGAAACTTTAACTATTGATCCTTTCCATGAGTGAGTTAGGGCTCGATTCATAATCATGACTCAGAAAAGATCCGTTATTCCATAAGATGTTTATGCGCTTTGACAGGGCCTGATCTGGAAGCGATTAGTCAATCTTTCAATACATAATTCAAATAATCAAGCCAGTACCTGCTAAGTCAGACAGTAATGGCACGAATAGAAAATTCAATCAAAAATATGAATAATAATTAGCACAGTAACGGGAAACTGATTAGGCTCAGCATCAGCAGTTGCCACTAGGCATAACGATGTGGGAATCAGGGTGCCGAACTGGCTAGCAGTAATTTCCATTATTTTGTTAATGCTTTATCAATGGTTCATTTTCAGCTTGATAAAAAATGGCAACCGAAAGTGGATAAAGAGGGCGCTAATTTACAAGCTTAATCCTCGGGACGGCGGCGGTTTTCTCCCTACTTTAAAAAAACATTTTTCCTCAAGGCCAAAGTGATGGAAGGACCAATACGCAGGAAAAGAAAGCCGAAATAGAAGGCTAAACCGTTTATTGCGTTGTTTGGCGCAGATTAGCGAACAACGCTTTATCTGTGGAGTTCGTCATGGCAACAATATGTTTTTTAAAGCGTTGCGTTCTAACGGTGCCGCTGGTTCTGATGTTGGCTACTGCCAACGCTGCGCCCTACACTGTTGTTTTTGGCCCCCAAAAGTTCACGCGATCCACAGGCGCGCCGGAGACAATTACGAAAAATTTCGCGCGCTGCGGCAATTCGCCATGTCAAATCGTTGTGGCTAACGGAGCGGCTAGCGGCAGCAATCGCGTGAGCAGCGCTTCGGTATCCCTCAATGGCACTGCGATTATCGGTCCGTCCGATTTTAACCAACAGAGCAATAGCATCGTTCGACCCGTGACACTCCGCAGCCGGAATATGCTTGCGGTACGGCTTGCATCAAGTCCAGGCAGCTTTTTGAACATCACTTTACAATGCGCGGCATCATCTTTGGAACTGTCAGCAAGAGCGCCAGGCGTAAGCTTGGAATCCCCGGGCTCGCTTTTGTCGGCTGTAAATATCGTTAATGAAGGGAAGGTCGATGCAAAGGATGTGAAAGTCACCTCGATCTCTCTGAATGGCGGCAATTTAACTTCACCTGCTTTACCACGCAACTTGGGCACGATACCGGCAAATCGCTCTGCGGTTCTTAACGCTAATTTCTCAGGTGCCGGTATGCCATTTGCCCCAGGCCGAAGCTACACGCTCACTGTAGAAGGAACCTATACCGCAGGGCCTTCTGCCGCTTCTACCAGAGGGTCTTCGACCTACTGTTTTACCGCGAATGAAGACTTGACCATCCCGCCAGCCGCGCCAGGCAGCGCCGATTTAAAAACGGCCACGGTGAAGAGCGCTTCTGTAACCGGCGGCAGGTTCCCAAGCCGTCCGCCCAAATTTGGCGCTAATGTCAATCGAGAAGGCTGGACAGTGCCGACAGGCCCATCCATACCGCTCGATGGGCCAGTGCCCAGCGGTACCAATGTTCAAAAAGCGCCTGGATCAATCAGGGCAATCGCGCTATGTTTTCTTTTTTCCGAAGATCAGTTCGGCACGATAGCG
>CAYPJI010000169.1:0-5053 GCA_964411045.1 uncultured Methylobacter sp.
ACGCCTTCGTCCTCGATGATTTCGGAATCGATGTAATGGATGTTGACTTTATGGCGCGTGCGGATGCCGGCATGAATCAAAGCTTCACTCAGCGACTTATAGGCATCGGTATGATCAACATATTTGCCGACAATGGCGATATCGACCTCATCGGTCGGGTGAGTCAACGCGTCAACCACATTTTGCCATTCGGTCAAATCGGCCGGCGGCACATCCAGCCGCAATTTATGCACGACGATATCGTCCAGGCCCTGGTCATGCAGCAGCAGCGGAATGCGATAGATCGAGTCGGCATCGACGGCCGTGATGACCGCTTTTTCCTCGACATTGGTGAACAAGGCGATTTTGCGCCGCTCGCTGATCGGCACCGGCTGTTCGGAACGGCAGATCAGGATATCGGGCTGTATGCCGATAGTACGCAATTCCTTGACCGAATGCTGGGTCGGCTTGGTTTTGATTTCGCCGGCGGAACGGATATACGGAACCAGCGTTAAATGGATGAACAATGATCTGTCGGCGCCCAACTCGACGCGCAACTGACGGATGGCTTCCAGGAAAGGCAGCGACTCGATATCGCCGACCGTGCCGCCGACTTCGATCAGCGCCACATCCATGCCTTCGGCGCTTTGATAAACGCGGCGTTTGATTTCATCGGTGATATGCGGAATGACCTGAACCGTCGCGCCCAGGTATTCGCCTTTACGCTCCCGGCGCAGCACGCTTTCGTAAATCTGCCCGGTCGTGAAATTGTTCTTCTTGGCCATCGTGGTTTTAAGAAACCGTTCGTAATGACCCAAGTCCAGATCTGTTTCGGCGCCGTCTTCGGTAACAAACACCTCGCCATGCTGAAAAGGGCTCATGGTGCCCGGATCCACATTGATATAGGGGTCCAGCTTGGTCATGGTGACTTTAAGGCCGCGAGCCTCAAGAATAGCCGCCAGCGAAGAAGCCGCAATACCCTTGCCCAGGGATGATACGACGCCGCCGGTAATGAAAATGTATTTTGTCATGTAGAATTTTTTAGACTTCAGATGATAACTGATGAAGTTGTGGCGATTGCTCCCCATTGCCCGTTCTCCCGTCCATGGAGCCGCAAAACAAGTACATTTTAATCGACAATGCGAAATTCGTCATGGTCTTTCAGGTTTTATTCCTGTTTTTGCCTGCGCAATCTGATGCAGGCGTCTGTTTTTTCAGCGTAAAATTCGACGCTGATCCATTGATCGCCGACAGCCGCGAGCTTGTCGTCCAAATAAATCAGCGGCATGCCTTCTCGTTCCCAAGGCGGAATGCCTGCCTCCTGGAACAGATTTTTAAGGGCATGGCGACCTTTGCGGCCCGGCAATGGGATTTTTTCGCCGCCGCGCCGATATCTGACGACCACATTAGCATTCAGCCAGCGCTCGCGCAATATGCCGGCCGATGAAGGCAAACAAAGCCAAACCTGATCTTCGGCCGCTTTCAGCGAAGTCTGCCCGGCAGGCCAGCTCATATCCTGCAACGCCTGCTTTGGCGATTGCATCAGGCAATACAGCTTATCGCGGTAGCGCCGCACATCATATCCCCGGCCGGAAAGCACGGGATCACTCCCCACCCCTGCCGCAACAATCTGGCTCAGAATCCGTTCAACAAAATTCTGGGCCGGCATTTTCAAGCCCAGCGTCTGGAACCAATGCCTGATAACCAGCTGCTGTCTGGGCTTGTTTAATAGCTGCAAGCTGCTGATCGACAAGGTGCTGTCGGCTTCATTGAAAACGGCATGAAACAAATCGCCGGCAATGACCGAGATCAACGCCTGCGCCTCGGCGCAATGTCTGGCCGAACGGGCAACCGTTTTGTCGCATGCCGGCCAGCGCTGTTTGATCAGCGGCACGATGATGTTGCGCAGGAAATTGCGGTCGTAATCGATATGCAGATTGCTGGGGTCTTCCACCCAGCTCAGCTTGCGCGACTCGGCATAGTGCCTTATCGCTTGCCTGGATATATTCAGCAATGGCCTGAGCATCACGCCCCGGCCAAAAACCATGTGCTCGGGCATGCCGGATAATCCGCGCAGGCCGCTGCCGCGAAATAACTGCAGCAGCACCGTTTCCAGCTGATCATCCCTGTGCTGCGCCACCAGCAGCACGTCGTCTGCATCCATCAAAGCCTTTAACGCGGTATACCGGGCGTTTCTTGCCGCCTCCTCGGGACTTTCGCCGGGCGCGGCAACGGCATTGACATAGAGCGCCTTAAAACCGACGCCGAGCGCTTCGGCCGTTTTCCTGCAATGCGCAGCCCAGGCATCGGCTTCCGCCTGCAGGCCATGATGGACGTAGACCGCCGTTATTTTACCGGCAAGGCCAGGCATTGATGCGCATAGATGCAGCAAAACATGCGAATCGACGCCGCCGCTATAGGCCACATAAAGATGCGCGGCCGGTTTAACCTGATCCAGCGCCGATTCTATGACTGATGATGACAGCATGCCGTATAGCCTGAAAAAACAAAAGGCCGGCAAAAGCCGGCCTGAAGATCGGGTCGATAAGCCGGAATTTAACGGCCTTCCTCGACGATAAAGGAGCCGAAGCTCATAAGTCGCTGATAACGTTTTTCCAGCATTTTCTCAACGGATTGCTGATTTAATTCATCCATATGGCGGATCAGCGCTTCCCTTAAATTCAAGGCAGTCGCCTGGAAATTTCTGTGCCCGCCGCCCAATGGCTCTCTGACCACTTCGTCCAGCAAGCCCTGCTCGCGGATGCGATCGGAGGTAATGCCCATCGCTTCCGCCGCCAGCTGCGATTTATCGGCGCTTTTCCATAGAATGGATGCGCAGCCTTCCGGCGAAATAACGGAATACGTGCTGTACTCGAGCATGATCAACCGATCGCCGACGCCGATGGCCAAGGCCCCGCCGGAACCGCCTTCGCCGATAATCGTACAGATAATGGGCGTTCTCAGCTTCGCCATTTCGAACAGGTTTCTGGCGATCGCCTCGCTCTGGCCGCGCTCTTCGGCGCCGATGCCCGGATAAGCGCCCGGCGTGTCGATCAGGCAGATAATCGGCATTTTAAAGCGCTCGGCCATCTTCATGATCCGCAGCGCCTTGCGGTAACCTTCGGGGCGCGGCATGCCGAAATTGCGATAGATCTTTTCCTTCGTATCGCGGCCTTTCTGATGACCGATAACCATTACCGGCTGGCCTTCCAGCCTGGCCAGGCCGCAAACGATAGCAGGATCGTCGGCATACGTGCGATCGCCATGCAACTCGTGGAAATCGGTAAACATATGCTCGATATAATCCAGCGTGTATGGACGACCGGGATGTCTTGACAGCTGGGAAATTTGCCAGTCGGAAAGATCGGAAAAAATCGACTCGGTCAATGCGAGGCTTTTTTCTTCGAGCTGCTTAATCGCTTCTGAGATATTAATATTGTTATCAAACTCCACATTGCGGAGTTCTTCAATTTTCGCTTCTAGCTCAGCGATGGGTTGTTCAAAATCGAGGAATTTTAGATCCATGGAGACTTGGCTGTTAAATATTGCTGAAAAGGGGATTTTATAGAAAAACCGTTTTTAATTCTAAAAAATTTCCTGTTTGTTTAAATACATTCGATATTTTACTCAAAAAAGCAGGCTTACTTTGCGCGTTTATCCAACTCTTTCAAATGCCTGAGCTTTTCCTTGATTTTAATCTCCAGCCCCCTGTCGACCGGTTGGTAATACTGAGTCCCTGCCAGTTCATCGGGAAAGTAGTTTTCGCCGGCCGCATAGGCTTCCGGCTCATCATGCGCGTAACGGTATTCCTTGCCGTAATCGAGCGACTTCATCAATTTGGTCGGCGCGTTGCGCAGATGCACCGGTACGCTCAGGCTGCCGCTTTGTTTGGCGTCACGCATGGCCGCGTTATAGGCCATGTAAACGGCATTGCTTTTAGGCGCGCAGGCCAGATAAACAACGGCCTGAGCCAACGCCAGCTCGCCTTCGGGGCTGCCTAGCCGCTCCTGCGTTTCCCAGGCGTTAACGGCTATCTGCAAGGCCCGAGGGTCGGCATTGCCGATATCTTCCGAAGCCATTCTAACGATGCGCCTGGCCAGATAGGTCAAGTCGCAGCCGGCGTCGATCATACGGCAGAGCCAATAAAGCGAGGCATCAGGGGAACTTCCGCGCACCGACTTGTGCAAGGCTGAAATCTGATTGTAAAACTCCTCGCCCTGATTATCGAACCGCCGTACGCCGCCGGTCAGCACTTCCTTGGCCGTTTTTTCATCAATCACGCGACTGCCATTGGCCGCGGCAAGCTCCACGGCGATTTCGAGCAGATTCAACAATCTTCTGGCATCGCCATCGGCCGCCTCGGCAAATTGCCGTTTAACACCCTCTGCCATTTCGACATTCAGGTTGCCCAATCCCCGCTCCGTGCCGGTTAATGCCTTGTTCAACACGCCCAGCAGGTCTTCGGGCGTCAATGCGTTGAGCACATAAACGCGGGCCCGCGACAATAACGCATTGTTGAGTGCGAAAGACGGATTTTCAGTCGTCGCGCCGACGAAATAGACGGTGCCGTCTTCCACATGCGGCAGGAAAGCGTCCTGTTGCGATTTATTGAAGCGGTGCACTTCGTCGACGAACAAAATAGTCCGCCGGTGCTGTTGCTGCTGAATTCTTTGCGCTTCGCCGACGGCCGCGCGGATTTCCTTGACGCCGGCCAAGACTGCGGAAATAGGCATGAATTCGGCATCGGAATGATGGGCGATAAGCCGAGCCAGCGTTGTTTTGCCTGTGCCCGGCGGCCCCCAGAAAATCATTGAATGCAGCTTGCCTGAAACGATGGCTTCATATAAGGGCTTGCCAGGCTGCAAAACATGCTGCTGGCCGACATAGTCTTCTAACGACCTTGGCCGCATCCTGTCGGCCAAGGGTTTGGTCAAGTCTTCAAACATATAAAGGCGGAGAAAGATGAAGGACTCAAGCTGCCTGCCATGCGCCGGTCTTCCTGATTATTCGGAGAAGACATCGGCGCCTTTAGGCACATTGAATTGAAACAGATCCGGCTTAACTTCACGATTGG
>CAYPJI010000170.1:0-5001 GCA_964411045.1 uncultured Methylobacter sp.
CTATCGTGCCGAACTGATCTTCGGAAAAAAGAAAACATAGCGCGATTGCCCTGGGACTTGGGCCATGCAAACGTCAGCTATAAAAGATAATCCGGTATATCCGTTAATGGCTGCATGACATTAAATCAGGCATTTAGTTTGGCATCTGTGTTTTGTTGATAGGTTAGGCGATAAATGGTTTGCAATTGTTCCGACTGTTGATGCTCAATGCGGAAAGTGACGAATCGATACGGGTGATACAAGTTGTGATGAAGGTGCGGGCTTTTATGCGGCTCTCGATAAGGCGTTTTCAGCAGTCGACGGTTAGTGAGAGGTGATGAGCCGGCCCGGATCAGTCCTGCATTGAGGCGATGCCTCAAGGTGCAAAGCGCTATGAGGGCTTGCACCTTGGATTGGCGGTTATTGGCCCGTCGGCATGCCTTGCCGCGCGGCCTGAATAGCCCGCTTTACGGTTTCGGGCGCCGTGCCGCCGATATGTTTACGGGCCGCGACAGAACCTTCCAGCGTCAACACATCGAACACCTCGGCCGTAATCGCCGCTGAAAACTGTTGAAGTTCCGCCAGTGATAATTCCGACAGATCGCGGTTGCTGTCAAGACCCAGGCGCACGGCCTGTCCTACCACTTCATGCGCATCGCGGAAAGCCATGCCCTTGCGCACCAGGTAATCGGCCAGGTCGGTGGCTGTGGCAAAGCCGCGTTTGGCCGAATGGTACATGTTCTGCCGTTTGGCGACGAGATGAGGCACCATGTCGGCAAAAGCGCGCAGGCAGTTGATCAGGGTGTCGACCGTATCGAACAGCGGTTCCTTGTCTTCCTGGTTGTCCTTGTTGTAAGCCAGCGGCTGGCTTTTCATCAGCATCAGCAGCGACATCAGATGGCCGGTGACGCGGCCGGATTTGCCACGCACCAGTTCGGGCACATCGGGGTTTTTCTTTTGCGGCATGATCGACGAGCCGGTGCAGAACGCATCCGGAATGTCGATGAAGCTGAACTGGGCGCTGGACCACAGGATCAGTTCCTCGGAAAAACGCGACAAATGCATCATGATCAGGCTGCCGGCCGCGGTAAACTCGATGGCGAAATCGCGGTCGCTGACCGAGTCGAGCGAATTGGCCGACGGGCGGCTGAAGCCGAGCAGGTCGGAGGTCATCTGCCGGTCGATCGGGTAGCTGGTGCCGGCCAATGCGGCAGCGCCCAGGGGCATGATGTTGAGGCGTTTTTTGCAGTCCTGCAGCCTTTCGTAGTCGCGGCTCAGCATTTCAAACCAGGCCATCAGGTGATGGCCGAACGTGACCGGCTGGGCGACCTGCAGATGCGTGAAGCCGGGCATGATCGTGTCGGCTTCTTTTTCGGCAAGATCGAGAATGGCTGTCTGCAGGCGCGTAAGCTGGTCGCTGATGCTGCTGATCTCGCTGCGCAGATAAAGCCGGATATCGGTCGCTACCTGATCGTTGCGGGAGCGGCCCGTATGCAGTTTTTTGCCGGCGATGCCGATCATGTCGGTCAACCGCGCTTCGATGTTCATGTGCACATCTTCCTGCTTGATCGACCAGACAAAATTGCCGTCCCTGATTTCCTGCCCGATTTGGGTCAGGCCGCCGATGATGTCGTCGCGTTCCTGCTCGGTCAGGATGCCGATCTTACAGAGCATGGTGGCATGCGCGATGGAACCTTGAATATCCTGCTCCGCCATGCGCTTGTCAAAATCCACCGAAGCGGTGAATACCTCGACGAAGGCATCGGTCGCCTCGGCAAAGCGGGCACTGGAAAGTTTGTCGGAATTAACTGTGGTCATGGCGATTTTTTAATGCAATTAACGGAAAATCCCGAATTATACAACTAAACTGTGGGTTATGAATTTAAAAGCAGAGAAGATTTTCTTGCCGGATTTTTGCTCAGTCAGAATGCTGCTGGCCGTGTTCTTTCTGGCCGAATTGCTGGCGTTTTTACTGACATTGGCGGCCGATACGTCGGTATTGGGATTTTTATCCGAATTCGGCATCCGATCGTTGCTCGCGCTGTGGATCGCCCTGATGAGTGCGGCCAGCTTGTGTCTGCTAAAGAAAAAACTGGCGCGCGGCAATGATTTTGTCGTCGGGCTGGCGGCGTTCTGCATTATCCAACTGATTAGCGTTTTGGTTTGTTGGCTGGTGGCTGATGTGCTGCCGGATGCGAATCTTTTAATCCCGTTGATAAAGCCGGTGCAAAAGGCGGAGTTTTACTGGCGTACGGCAGGCATTAGCAGTCTGGTGTCATTGGCGGTCCTGCGCTATCTGTTTGTCCTGCATCTATGGCGGCAACAGGTTGAAGCTCAGGCCTCCGCCAGCCTGGATGCGCTGCAGGCAAGAATGAGGCCGCATTTTCTGTTTAACAGTTTAAACACCATTGCCAGCCTGACCCGAATCCAGCCCGAACTGGCGGAAGAGTTGGTAGAAGATCTGGCGGAACTGATTCGCGCCAGCATGCTGGTCGACCATGCCCGTCTGGTGCGGCTGGACGAGGAGATCAAGCTGGTGAACCTGTATCTGGCGATCGAGTTTCATCGTCTGGACGAGCGTTTGAAAGTCAGCTGGGATATTGACGATGTGCCTAAAGACGCCCTGCTGCCGCCGCTGAGCCTGCAGCCGCTGGTTGAAAACGCGATCTACCACGGCGTGGAACCCGATCCGAATGGCGGCGAAATTGTCATCAAGGGGGGCCGGAGCATTGGCGGAATTGTGCTGTCGGTAAGAAACACGCTGCCGCCTGACGGAGTCCATCGTCAGCGCAAGGGCAACCAGGTCGCGATGACCAATCTGGCGGCCAGGATAGCAGGGTGTTTCGCGGGCAACGGCCGAATCGATCGGTATGTCGAAGAAGGCAATTATCACGTGGATATAATGATTCCTTATCAGGTCGCATCATGAAAGTTTTAATCGCCGATGATGAAAAACTGGCCAGGTTGCGTTTGAAAAGTCTGCTCAATGAATCGGCTGAGGATGTCCAAATCGTTGCGGAGGCCGAAAACGGCCGCGTAGCATTGCAAAAATGGCAGGAAACAGGGGCCGATATTCTGCTGCTGGACATCAGAATGCCGGATATGGACGGGCTGGACGTGGCGAGGGAGCTGGCAAAGACACAATCGCCGCCGGCCATTATTTTCACGACCGCTTATGATGAGCATGCCCTGCAGGCTTTTGACGCGAATGCGGTCGATTATTTGTTGAAACCGATACGTAAAGAGCGCTTGCTGAGTGCGCTCCAGAAAGCGCAGGTATTCAATCGCGTAAAATGGGACGGCCTGATGCAATGGCTGCCCGAGAGACCTGCACGCTCTCATCTCTGCGTGCAGGTGCAGGCAGATTTACATCTGATCCCGGTTAAAGACATTGTGTTTTTTCAGGCCGATCAAAAATACGTCATCATTAAAACGCTACAGAAAGCCTATTTGCTCGACGAGTCGTTGAAGGCGCTGGAAGACGAGTTCAGCGGATTGTTTATCCGTATACACCGTAATGCGCTGGTTTCCTTGCTGCATATTGAAGAGCTGGAGAAAAAACCGGACGGGCAATTGCTGGTCAAATGTCAAGGCACTGACGAGAAACTGGCAGTCAGCCGCAGGCTGGCTGCGAAAGTGCGCACTTGTTTTAAAGAATTTAAGCGCAATAAGACGCCATTGCGTTAAATGGAGTTACAATGCACTTTTTATATTCAAAATAGAAGGGTTTATTTTGGCTGAAAAAATTATTCGTATAGCCACGCGCAGAAGTCCTCTGGCGCTGTGGCAGGCAGAACATGTCGCCGAACGCCTGGAACGGGCTTTCCCGGGCCTGAAAACCGAACTGGTAAAAATGACTACGCGCGGCGATAAAATCCTGGATGCGCCTTTGGCCAAGGTGGGCGGCAAAGGGTTGTTTGTCAAGGAACTGGAACAGGGCATGCTGGAAGGGACGGCCGATATCGCCGTACACTCGATGAAAGATGTGCCTGTGGAGTTTCCGGAAGGGCTGCACCTGGCCGCTATTTTAACGCGAGAAGATCCAACCGATGCCTTCGTATCGAACCGTTATGCATCATTGGAAGAGTTACCGCCTGACGCCCGGATCGGCACGTCCAGCTTGCGCCGGCAATGCCAGATAAAAGAAAGATTCCCCGAAGCGGAAATCCTGTCGCTGAGAGGCAACGTCAATACGCGATTGGCCAGGCTTGATGCCGATGAATTTGACGCCATTATTTTAGCTTCAGCAGGATTGAAGAGATTGGGTATGGCCGGGCGTATTACAGAAAGCCTCGATCCCAGCATCAGCCTGCCGGCCATAGGCCAGGGCGCTATCGGCATAGAATGTCGGGTAGATGATGCTGACGTCAATGCGATGCTGAGCGCCTTGCACGATCAGGACACCAGTATTTGCGTCAGCGCCGAAAGAGCGATGAACGCGTGCTTGAATGGCGGTTGCCAGGTACCGATTGCCGGCTTCGCGCAATTGCAGGGCAATCAGCTGGTTATGCGCGGATTGGTCGGCAGTCCTGACGGCACGGTGATTTTCCGCACCGCGCAGTCAGGCACTCCTGACCAGGCCGAGGCAATTGGACGCTTGATCGCGGAAGATTTATTGGCTTGTGGCGCAGATAAAATTCTGCAAGAGTTGTTTCATTGAGCAGAGGTTTGAACGGTGCGCGGGTTTTAGTGACACGACCGGCGCATCAGGCAGAAAATCTAAGCCGCTTGATTCAGGCGCGCGGAGGCGAGGCCGTTCGGTTTCCTGTGCTCAATATTGTTGCACGTGACAATATTGACGAGGTTCAGGATGCGCTAAAAAACCTCGACAAATTCCAATGGGTTGTTTTTATTAGTCCGAATGCAGTAAATTTTGCACTGAAAGCGAATAATGGCAAAATAGATCGATTAAAGGCTGTGCGATTTGCCGCAGTGGGGCGAGCAACCGCTCAGGTATTGGAAGCCGCCGGGCTGACTGTCGATGCAGTGCCTGAACAGGGTTATACCAGTGAAGCATTGTTG
>CAYPJI010000171.1:0-4986 GCA_964411045.1 uncultured Methylobacter sp.
CACTGCGGGAAAAAATCCCGTAAAATGAGATAGCTCGGCGCGCCCCAAAGCTTTTTGAGCTTTCTGACCAATCCGCCCCAAAAAATCGACGGCGAATAATAAATGATCAGATCATGCTTGTTATTTTTAAAATACTTTTTATGGGCCTTCCAGGCATTGTATGAAAGCAACGTCTCATTAATGGCCCTTTTGACTTTTGAAACGTTTTTGATTTTGCCGGAACGAAAACGGCAGACTGTAACGCCATCCAAGGCCGCAATTTTGGGCCGGTTGGCAGTTCTGTGATCCGGAGTGATAACAGTGACCTGATTTCCGCGCGCTACAAGTTCAACGGCCAGCTCATGCATCATCTTGGCTCCGACCTTGATGCTGGCCGGCAGATAATCATCAATAATTAACAGTACTTTCATTTATTTCAGCCGATAATGAGAGTAATAGTCAGCATGCGTATCCATCCACTCGCGAGCTTCAGTCAGCATGGCTTCATAGTCCGGTTTTGGATAATTAAAGTCAGTTCTCGTGCTCACCAGGCTTTTATCAACCGCATAGTTTTCATAAGGCAATATGGAAACATCCTTTTCCCATACCTTGGCGATAAGTTTTAGCAGCTCGTATTTTGATATTTTTTCGCTGGGGCATAATTGGTAAAGCCCTGTAATGCCCTGCTTGATCATTTCATGGGCGGCTTTTGCCAGTTCCAACGTCGTTACGCCTGACCAGTAGGCTTTGGAATAGCCTTTGATCTCGCCATGCTGTTTAAAGAACCAATCCAGCAAGCCTGTGCCATTAAGTTTGAGTTCAGGGCCGATGATTGAAGTGCGGATGGTCAGATCACGATCGTTAATGACCTCGCCCAGTGCTTTTGTTCTGGCATAGTTATCATTTCCGTCTCTGAAAGCATCTTCACAATACTGTCCGTCCTTGCCCGAGAACACGCAATCCGTGCTGATATGAACCAACTTGAAACCAAGCTGTTTGCCCAGACGGGAAAGAAAATGCGGCAGATAACTGTTAATTTGTATAGCGGTGCACATATCATCGGCAGACTTGCTGACCAGTACGCCAATGCAGTTGATCACCAAGTCCGGATTAATTTCGTTGAGATAGCCTTGCAGGCCGGAAAAATCAAGCACATCCAGCTTCTTATCGACATAGCGGCCATCTTCGCGCGCGATGCCGGATACATGATAATCGCCGGTAGCCTGCAGGTATTCGATCATAATATGACCTGCCATGCCGGCACTGCCTAATACCACCACTTTTTTCATATCAATATTGCTTCCACACTGTTCTGTTAATGTAATCCATATAACTGACAATGATTCTGACGACCTTCTGGGACACATTGTCTACGTCATAATCTTTCACCGGATGAATGCCACTCGGATTTTCACGCCGCTGATCGGTGACGATATCAATCGCATTGATGATGTCCTCGGATTTAAGCCCTGACATGATCAATGTGCCTTCATCCATGCCTTCAGGCCGCTCATGGGCCTGGCGGACAGTAATGGCGGGAAATCCCAGTATGGACGATTCCTCTGTAATAGTGCCGCTATCGGAAATAGCGCAAAAAGCGTGCTTCTGCAGGCAGATGTAATCAAAGAAACCAAGCGGTTTCATAAACTCGATCAGAGAGTTGAATTGTTCGCCCCGGAAGGATTCCAGTTTTTTTCGGGTGCGGGGATGCGTTGATACAATGATTCTTTTGCCGTATTTCTCGGCAATTGCGTTTAGCGAAGTCAGAAGATCATTAAAGTTTTCTTCTGAGTCAACATTTTCTTCCCTGTGCGCACTGACAATGAAGAAATCCCGCGGTGCTAATCCTAGCCGCTCCAGTACGTTCGATTTATCAATATCGGCCTGATAATGATTCAGCACTTCCAGCATTGAGGAACCGGTCTTGATAATTGTTTCCGGATTAACCCCCTCGGATACCAGATAGCGTCTAGCATGTTCGGTCAGCGTCATATTGATGTCGCTGAGATGATCGACTATTTTCCGATTAATTTCTTCAGGAACTCGCTGGTCGAAACAGCGATTGCCTGCTTCCATGTGAAAAACGGGAATCTTTCTGCGTTTGGCAGAAATTACGGACAGGCAGCTATTAGTATCGCCATAAACCAAAAGTGCGTCAGGACGCACTTCAGCTAAAAGCTGGTCGGATTTTATGATGACATTACCGATGGTTTCAGCGGCATTATTGCCGGCCGCGTTCAAAAAATAATCGGGCTTTCTGATTCCCAATTCATTGAAGAAGACTTCATTGAGCTCAAAATCATAATTCTGGCCGGTATGAACCAATACATGTTCCGTGTATTTTTCAAGTTGGGCAATCACGCGGCTCAGCTTGATAATCTCCGGGCGCGTGCCCACGATGGTCATAATTTTTTTCATGGCTATCTATAATCTGACTTGAGCTCGTCTTTGATATAGTCAAGCTTCATTAATAACTCGATCATACCTTCAACATCCAGGCGCTCGGTGTTTTCGGAGGTGTAGTCCTGTCCTTGAGATAAGACCTGCTCGCCTTCTTCAAAGTATTTGGCATAGTTCAGATCGCGGGTATCCGCGGGAATTCTGAAATACCCGCCCAAGTCTTCGGATTTCAAATACTCTTCCCTGCACAGCAGCGCTTCATGCTTTTTCTCGCCATGACGCGTGCCCAAGATACGAATTTCATTCTTGGCATTAAAAATTTTCTTCAAGGCTTTAGCTAACGTTAAAACTGTTGCTGCCGGCGCCTTTTGAACAAATGTATCGCCTTGCACGCCATGCTCGAAGGCAAATAAAACCAGGTTAACCGCATCGGGTAATGACATCATGAAGCGCGTCATATCAGGATCAGTGATGGTCAACGGCATGCCCGATTTGATCTGTTCGATAAACAGAGGGATCACGGAACCGCGTGACGCCATGACATTGCCATAACGAGTGTTGCATATGACTGGTCCGTCGCCAGGCACGCTACGGGATGTTGCAACAGACACCTTCTCCATCAAGGCTTTGCTCATCCCCATCGCGTTAATCGGATAAACGGCTTTATCGGTACTTAATACAATGGCATTTTTCACCTGATTTTTAATAGCGGCTTTCAGGGTATTTTCCGTGCCCAAGATATTGGTTTTAACAGCTTCGATGGGATAAAACTCGCAAGAAGGGACTTGTTTTAAAGCCGCCGCGCTAAAAATATAATCAACACCACGCATCGCCGCATCAATGCTATCGAATGAGCGGACATCGCCAATGTAAAACTTTATCTTGTCATTGTTATACTGAAGCCGCATATCGTGCTGCTTTTTTTCATCACGGCTAAATATGCGAATCTCCTGAATGTCGGTATCAAGAAACCTATCCAGCACGGCGTTACCGAAAGAGCCAGTGCCACCAGTAATCAATAGCGTTTTATTAGCAAACATTATTTACCCGATATAATTATCGTTAAGAAAAAATCTACAGTTTTTAAGTGGTAATCTAGCGCAGCCAGATTGTGGAACTCGCTTGCAAACTATCAGCTGTATTAATCAATCAGCCAGCAAAAAGCAGCGCATACTTTGAATGCTAAATTAGCCCTAATTTCATCAATGAATTTTCCCGTTCATCCGATGACGATTGACCGGATATTATTCAAAACAACTTTAACGACTAGAAGGAGTTGATTTTAGTCATTACTTCCTTCCCGCTTTATCGCCCTGCGGAATGGTCCGGCATACATGCAAAACCGGCCTCGTGAATATAGGCCAACTAAAATGCTCTATTCAGAGCCTGCTTGACCCAAACAGAAATCTCTATTTGGGCCAGCACCATCACGCTTTTTTTAAACTGTACCGGGTTCGTCTCCAGACAAAACCCAGGCGCTTCAGTTCTGTTCGCAAGGTGGTATTGCCGATCTGAACGCCGTATGTATTCTCCAATCTACTCAATAATGCTCGAGCTGTTAACGGTTCTTCTTCAATCCAACTTCGTAGCTGATCACGATGCTCATCCCTAAGCTTGTTTGGCGCCCCGCTACGAGGCTTATCCGGCAAACTCGCAAAGCCGGCCTTCAACCATTTCCTTCGTCGTTC
Source organism: uncultured Methylobacter sp. (assembly GCA_964411045.1). GTDB lineage: Bacteria > Pseudomonadota > Gammaproteobacteria > Methylococcales > Methylomonadaceae > Methylobacter. The sequence goes on from CAYPJI010000171.1 coordinate 4,068, forward strand.
GCGAATCGCTTCCCTGGTCAGTCCCTGCTTTTCGGCAGTTTCCTTGACTGTGTATCCTTCTGCCAACATCAGGATCGTCTCCGCTCGCTCTCTCTCCCGCCAATCGCTGCCTTTTTTAATAAGATGCTGAAGCAGTTCTCGATCAGTTTCGAGCAATTCTATTGGTTTAACCCCCATTTTATATTTTGTCCTTTATATCTAGAAAACGGGAACTTTAATATATATTAATTCTTTTAAAAATTAATATATATTAAAAGTTATTTTAATATATATTAACACCCATAAAAACTATAATTTATTAAGTTTGTGACAACAATCACTTTATTATCAACATTCATAATACCAGAGCCACTAATTTAACAACCTTCTTAGCTCACCGACCAATCTTATATTAATAATTCAAACTATAACCACATTATTTATATCAATATATTGCTTATAAAAATATGATTAAAATACATGAAAACTTATTGTCAATACATATACGATTTAATTTATTGACAGAGAGTTTATTATATTTTCACGCTATAAATCTGATAATTTATAAACTTTGTGATGAAAATCACCTTTATTTTACAGTCTGGTTATACTGCTTGTTTGCTTTCAGTATTACCAGAATATCGACAGGTATTTTTAGACAGGACCAGTTTTTTATATGCCCTGGTCAGATTGGAATATAGTTTATTCATGGTTAACGTTTACTTATCTGAAGTAAGTACCTTTGTATAATTATTCAGTCGACAACATCAGCTATATATCTGTTTTTATTGACTACTTTTCGCAAGCAGCCCTAAAAAATACCAGATTTATTTTGCACATGTACTTAACGAGCCCTTTTCCATATCTATAATCTTCCTATAAATCATGGCTCTTATTGGATTCCGGGGAGATACCCAAATATTGTTGAACCCTTGAATTT
>CAYPJI010000172.1:0-2629 GCA_964411045.1 uncultured Methylobacter sp.
GATCGGTTATATAAAACATGTCTTCGGCGCGGCTGCCGATCGTGGTTATTTTTGCGCTATACAAATGGATGCGCTGCTGTATAAAAGCCTGGCCTATTTTTGATAAGAGACCGGCGCGGTCAGTCGTTATCAGTTCTATGATGGTGTGCCTGTTTAAAGGGTCTGCATGAAACCGAATGCTAGTCTGGATAGGGAAGTGCTTGGCCTGTCTTGACTGGCGACGGATATTCTTGTGCTTTTTGACTTCCCGGTGCAGCAGGTTGTGGCGCAGTGTCGTACAGATATGGACTTCCCTGAACGGTTCGTCAATAGGTTCTCCTGACTGCTCCAGCACCTGGAAACTGTTGAGTACATAATTATCCAGTGTAGTTATGATTCTGGCATCCAGAATCGTAAGCCCCAATTGGTCCAATGTTGCCGTGCTTATTGAAAAAACGGCCTCTTCATTTTTCGTATAAATGAAGACTTCCGCGCTGCCTCGTTGGGTTTGCGGACGCAGCAGCACCAGAGGCAGTTCGTCTTCGCTGGATGAGGCGATGGCGATAGTATGCCAGGCTATCTCATCCGCCGAATATCTCAGGAAATAATCGGCGCTGGCATGCTTCCAGGATTTGTAAATAACCGGTTCTGATATGCCGAGCTTGATCAGTTCGTCTTTGGCTTCTTTTTTATTTTCGAGCAGCCGGTCTTCCAGCGCAACCGGGTTTTCCAGTCCTCTTTGCAAGGCGCTGTGCGTTATCGAATAAAGCTCCTGAAGCAAAGCATCTTTCCAGGAGTTCCACAGTTCCGGGTTGGTGGCGCGAATATCTGCCACGGTCAGTAAATACAGGTAATTCAGATATTCGATGCTGCCCACTTGCTGAGCGAATTCGTGGATGATATCGGGGTCGCCGATGTCTTTGCGCTGGGCAGTCATCGACATGATCAGGTGGTTGCGGACCAGCCAGGTGATCAGCTTGGTGTCATGCTGGGAGAGATCGTGCTGGATGCAGAATTGCCTGGCGATTTCTTCGCCTATCACGGAATGGTCGCCATTTCGGCCTTTAGCGATGTCGTGGAACAGGGCGGCAATATACAGGATCTCCGGCTTGGAAATCAGAAGAAAGATATCGTTGCAAAAAGGCAGTTCGTCAATGTGTTTTTCCAATGCAAACCGGCGCAAGTTGCTTATTACGAAAATCGTATGCTCATCCACTGTATAGATATGAAACAAGTCATATTGCATGCGCGCGACGATATTGGCAAAGCCGGGTACATAGGCGCCTAATACCCCGTAGCGGTTCATTCGTCTTAATTGATGGGTAATGCCGCGCGGTTGGCGAAATATTTCCATGAACAGACGGTTGGCTGTTTTATTCTTGCGAAACGCATCGTCGATCAGGTACAGGTTCTTGCGGATCAGACGGATGGTGGTCGCCCTGATGCCTTTAAGTGAGGAGTTTTGCTGCAGAATCAGAAAAATTTCCAGCAGAGCCGTTGGCTCTTGCTCAAAAATAGCGTCTTCGGTCGCTTCAAGATAGCCATTGATAACGGAAAATTTGGCATTAAAAGGCAGCGGCCTATAGACGGCTTCTCCGCAAACGAAGCGTTCGTTAAACAGTTGCAGCAACATTTCATTCAATCGCTCGAGCCCGAGTACTGTTTTGAAATAAAACTGCATAAACTGTTCGACATCCTGATTGTAGGTCCGGTCTTCCGAGCTAAAGCCGAATTGCTTGGCAAGGTCGCGTTGATAATCAAAAATCAGCCGGTCTTCGCCGCGATTGGTCAGCAGATGCAGTGCATAACGGATGCGCCAGAGTATATCCAGGGCGGCAACCAGTTCTGAATATTCGGATTCCGGCAGGAAGCCGTATTTGACCAGTTCCTTGAGCGTGGCCGAATTGTAATGCCGCTTGAATACCCAGGCGATAATCTGCATGTCGCGCAATCCGCCGGGGCCTTCCTTAATGTTCGGTTCAAGGTTGTAGGCTGTGCAGTGGAATTTGGCATTGCGTTGCCGCTGTTCTTCCATCTTGGCAATGAAAAACTGATCCGAGGGCCATATTTTGTCGGGCGTAGTGACTTCTCTAAGTGCTTCGTAAAGGGGGATATTGCCGATGATCAGGCGCATTTCCATCAGGCTGGTCATGATCGTCTGATCATCCTGCGCGGCTTTAATGCATTCCTCAATCGTGCGCACGCTTTGCCCGGGTTTTAAGCCGATATCCCACAGGAAAGTAAAGAAATTTGCCAATGCTTCCTGATAAGGCGAAGTATCTTCCGACTCGAGCAAAACAACGATGTCAATGTCCGAATAGGGGAATAATTCCCGGCGGCCATAGCCGCCTACGGCGATCAAACTCAGCGATTGGGCGTAATCGCCGAGGTAATGTTGCCAGCACAGGCTCAGGATTTTGTCGATGAAATCGGACTTTTCTTTAAGCAGTGTGGCAACTGAACTGTGCGGGTCGAATTTTTGCCTCAGTTCAGCGTCTTTCTGCTTCAGCAGTTGCTTGAACTGAGCCAGGCTGTCTTTTTCTGTAAAGAGCGTGGCGAGGGTCAAATCATTCACATTTCTTCCTGGCGCAAAGTTAGGATTTCATAACCGGTGGCTGTGACAAGAATGGTGTGTTCCCATTGGGCGGAC
>CAYPJI010000172.1:2639-4963 GCA_964411045.1 uncultured Methylobacter sp.
GCCGTCGGCTAATACTTTGACATGGCGCTTGCCGAGGTTAAGCATGGGCTCGATGGTTAAAATCATGCCGGCTTGCAGCGTTTCGCCTGTGCCGGCTTTGCCATAATGCAGAACCTGTGGATCTTCATGGAATTTTTTGCCGATGCCGTGGCCGCAAAACTCTCTGACTACAGAAAAGTGATTGGCTTCGGCGTGTTTCTGTATGGCATGGCCTATATCGCCTAAGGTAGCGCCCGGCTTAACTTGCTCAATGCCCAGAAACATGGCTTCGCGAGTTACATTTACCAGCCTCCGGGCATGCTGACTGACTTCTCCTACACAGAACATTTTACTGGTATCGCCGTGGTAGTCATCTTTTATAACCGTAATATCAATATTGACGATATCGCCCGATTTAAGTTTCTTTTCGCTGGGAATGCCGTGGCAGACCTGGTGATTAATGGATGTGCAAATGGATTTCGGGAAACCGTGATAATTAAGCGGTGCAGGTATGGCTTTCTGCACATCGACAATATAATCGTGGCAGATTTTGTCGAGTTGATCGGTGGTGACTCCCGGGACAACATAAGGCGCAATCATTTCCAAAACTTCAGCGGCCAATTTTCCGGCGATACGCATTTTTTCAATTTCACTTTCGGTTTTAATGATTATGCTCATGGAGATGATTACTTGTCTATGCTAAGGTTGTTTATGCCAGATAATAGATGAGGCAGGATAAAGATCTAGTTTTGAAGGTTAGTCAGTTATGACATGCGAAGAGTTTAACAGAGATTGGCTTGTTGTAAAAAGCTAATTATGATATAAAGTTAAGTTCATTTTTGTATTAATACTCACACTTGTCGTCACGTTTGGCAGGGTGCTGGCTCAAGTTATTGCAGCTGGTTGCCAAGCGGGGTAAGTGGAGGCGTAACCCAACTCGGACGAATAGTCCGATTTTAGATCTTAGGAGAAATTAATGGCAGCAGTATCCATGCGTCAAATGCTTGAAGCGGGTGTTCATTTTGGACATCAAACCCGTTACTGGAACCCGAAAATGGCTAATTACCTGTTCGGAGCACGTAACAAAATCCATATTATCAATTTGGAAAAAACGCTTCCGCTGTTCAATGACGCCATGAATTATCTGGGTCAAATGTCCGCAAACAAAGGTACCATCCTGTTTGTCGGCACTAAAAAAGCAGCGCGCAAAGTTGTTGCGGAAGAAGCAAAACGTTGCGGCATGCCTTATGTCAACCATCGCTGGTTAGGCGGCATGCTGACCAATTTCAAAACCATCAAGAAATCGATCAATCGCCTGAAAGAACTGGAAGCGATGAAGACTGACGGCACGCTTTACCAACGCTTCAGCAAGAAAGAAGCATTGGGCATGGAGCGTGAACTCGAAAAGCTCGAGCGCAGCCTGGGCGGTATCAAAGACATGAAAGGCATTCCTGATGTGATTTTCGTACTGGATGTCGGGTATGAGAAAAATGCAATCAGCGAAGCGAAGAAATTAGGCATTCCGGTAGTCGGCGTTGTTGATTCCAACAACTCACCGGAAAGAATCGATTACGTTATTCCTGGTAATGACGATTCAATTCGAGCAGTTTCACTGTATTGTCAAAGCGTTTCTACGGCTGTAATGGAAGCTAAAGCGGCAAGTCTGGATATGTCGGCAAAAGCCGATGACTTCGTTGAAGAAGCCTCGGCAACAGAATAATCCACTCCCTCATTTATAACAGGCGAAATGGCCTGTGTGAGTGAGGGTTCAGATCAAGAAAAAACGCCTCCTTATGGGGGCGTTTTTATAGTACGAACAGTGAGGAAAAATAATGAGTATTACTGCAGCAATGGTTAAGGAACTGCGCGAAAGAACCGGTTCCGGCATGATGGAATGCAAAAAAGCGTTAACAGAAGCCAATGGCGACATGGAACTGGCCATTGAGAACATGCGTAAATCCGGATTAGCCAAAGCCGATAAAAAATCAGGCCGCACTGCGGCTGAAGGCGTTATCGGTATAAAGGTCAGCGATGATGCAAAAATAGCGGTTATGGTGGATGTTAACTGCGAAACCGATTTCGTTGCCAAAGGTGAGGATTTTGTTAACTTTGTTAACAATGTAACAGCGGCTTTATTGACTTCCGATGCTGAAACGGACGAGCAATTTCAGTCCATGAAATTGGCCGACGGCAGCACGGTTGATGACGTGCGTCGCAGCTTGATTGCAAAATTGGGTGAAAATATTACCATTAGACGCTTTGTAAAGTACCATACAGAGCAAGGCGGTACTGCATCCTACCTGCATGGCAGCAAAATCGGCGTCATCGTTGAATTAGCAAAATCT
>CAYPJI010000173.1:0-4913 GCA_964411045.1 uncultured Methylobacter sp.
AATGTCGGGAGCTATTCCGTACGCCGTGGGACAGGCGACGATTGTTCGAATACCGATCCCAGGCACAAACGGACTGTGCATCGAGTTCAGGTCCCGAGGCTGGGTTCCCAAAGGCGGATCGACTTCAACGCTGTTTTTCCAAGACACCACTGGTAAGCGTCACCTACGCTTGGACTACGGCTACAACGTGGCGACGAAAACGATCAACTACCACTGGAATCAAGCCAAAACGCATGCCAATTTCGGCATAGCCGACCACACCAGCTTAGGTCGCTCCGGCCAAGTGGCGTATCAGGCTGCGAAGTATTTTCGGTACGCCGGCAGAGTGCTTGTCGTCGTGGGTGTATCAATCGACGTTGTGTCGATTGCGCGGGCAAACAAGCCAATGCGCAGGGCCACTGAAGTGGTCGCGGGATGGGCTTCAGCATGGGTCGGATGCAAAACAGTCGGTACGGGCGGGGCGGCGTTGGGTAGCTTAGCTTCTCCGATCGGTTCAGCCGTTGGTGGCGTAGGCGCATGCATCATCGGTGGCGCCGCGGCCTACTATGGCGGTGCGACTCTGGCGGGTCGTGTCTATGATTGGGCTGAAGACACGATCTTCGTCACGATTCCAGAGACGTTACGGCCATGATGACCACCTCGCTTTATCTGTGCTGCGACCCAGTCGGTGCGCATTGGCAGCTTGGTGCGGTGCCTCACCCGCCGTATCAGATCGCACTAATCGGGTGGGCACAGCAACCGCCTGCAGTTGATGGTGGGGTGCCGGATCAGATAGCTGCATTGTTGGCCGAGACGCTGACTGCACTGGGTAGCGTCAGCTTCTTCTGTCGAAAGGGCAACACTATGGCCGCCGATGCGGCCCATGTACAGGCGCTCGCATCGCCGACTTTGTCAGGATGGTTGACCGCCAAACTCCAGGGCTTTCCACGGGGGGCATCCTTGCTAACCACCCGCAGTCCTGAAACCGCATATCAACTCTTTTGGGCGCATGGCTTTTCATGGGCACTTCAAGGCCAAATTGCGCTGCTCTTCAAGCCCGGAACGGAACCACCCCGGCTCACTGTGCAGTCAGCCCAATTGCTGCTCAGCGAGCACTGGGCTGACCACGTGGCTGCATTGGGTAACAGTGGCGCGATCGGGGCGCTACGGCCCGGTGTCGATGGCGACGTGGCGGCATTCTTGGCGTTGACTGAAGAAATCGCTGTAGCTTTTCGGAACACACTTTGTGCCTTGTGTGCCGAACACCGAATCGCTTTTGAATCCTGCACTGAAGAGGTGTTTGCAACACGGCTTGCGCAGGGCCGTAGGGCGCAATAGGCAAAGCCGTATTGCGCCGCATGGAAACAAACATCCGGCGGAATACGCTTCGCTATTCCGCCCTACGCGCTGAGACCATCGCCGTCAAGTTTTCCCCAAACGAATGCTTGAAACTGCCAGATCAAATTCAGCATTTTACACGTCAGTTATCGGGATTATCCCGTCAATTCTCCAAGGCGCCGGCAGAGTTCAATGACATCGGCTTCATCCTGATAAAGCCCGAATCCGAATCTCAGGCGAGCCCCTCTGCGGTCTATCAAAATATCGTTATCGCTCAGAATTTGCAGACATTGTTCGGCGATTTCCAGAGAAGCCGCCTCGAAAGTCAGAAAATGCCCGTGCCAGTCCAGAACCGGATCAAACAAAGGCGTCAGCGACCAAGCCTGTATGAAAGCTTGAGGCAGGCTGTCAATAAATACCCTTTGCAATCCTACGACATAACTGTGAATCCACCGAATATCGAGTCCTTCCGATTCGAACAAATCCCAGGCCGCGTTAAAACGATAAAAGCCGCTCGGGTCCTGCGTCGAGCCCATGAAGGCCATGCCGTCATCCGGGTAACCGACTTCTTTCCCGGCCGGCCTGGACAGTTGCGCAAATTCGGCATACCAGCCCGTATCGGCCGGACGCCAGTTGCCTTTCGGAACGACCATAAAACCCACGCCCTCGCCGCCCTGGCCGTATTTGTACCCGCCGCCCAGATAGAAAACTCGCCCTTCCAGCCTGGACAGACTACAAGGAATGGCCGCGAAGCCGTGATAGCCATCGACGGCAAAGAGCGTCGAGGCGGGCGTCGCCGCCACCAGCGACTCAAGGTCGCCATCCGTCAAGGCCGCGCCCGAATCGAAGAAAACCTGGCTCAGGAAAACCAGGTCATAGTTTCCGGCAAGCTCGGACTTCATGTCGCTCAGAAAAGCAGCCCTATTCCGGGGAAAATCCGCCGCATCGACCTGATGAATCGAAATTCCGGGAATTTCCATCAGCCTCAGAAACTGCCGGCGCCAGGAGTGAAATTCACTGGTTGTGGTAAGAACCCTCAAGCTTTTCCTGCCCAGAAACAGCGACAGCAGCCGCGCGGAAAGCTCATGGGTATTGGGCGCCAGCGCGATTTGCCGCGCCTCTTTCAGCCCCAGGATTCTGGCGATATGGCCCTGCGTTTTTGGTATCGTCTCGGAGAAAATCCGCGCCCATTTTTCATCGCCAAGCACGGCGCAGTCGTCCCAATAAGCGATCTGGGCTTCACGGCTGACATCGGGCCAGAAATGATGGGAATGGGCGCGGAAATGCAATTTGCCGGCATGGCCTTTCAGGAACCGGCTGTAAAACCGCTTAGGATTGGCGAGCGTCATAGACGATATCCAGCTGATCCTTAATGGCCTTTGGCAATGCCGGCGCCAGGGATTTGGGCATCAGAAAGGTCGCCAGATTGAACAGGTCCAGAAAGGCGCGGTTTCTTTCCGCGGTCGATTTCAGGTATTCCTGTCCTGAAGAGCCGCCGGTTCCGATTTTGGTGCCGATTATCCTGTGCACCATGAGCGCATGGCGAAAACGCCAGATCGTGAATTTCTCGTCGATTTCGACCAGAGAACTGAGAATTTCAAAAGGCATCTGCAGCGCAGGATAATCGCGATACAGAAAAATGAACACGGCCGACAGCATCGCCTTCTGCGACAGCCTGAACCGGCCCTGCGCCCGCTGCCCGGCAAATTTACCGGCATCCAGCAGCGTTGCGAAAGTCTCGCGCGTCATTTCCAGGTTTTTCAGCTCCATCGCCCTCAAAGGCTCGTCCAGGCCCGGATTGTTCAGGATGATCTCATGATCCTGTTTGAGCATTTTATGTACGGCCAGCTCGTACTCGCCCCAGAAATCATAGTCTTCAAACTGTGAAAAAGGCATGCGCGCGAGCCATGCCTCCAGCAGTTCAAAAATGCCGACTTTGTTTTCTTCCTTCTCCAGCGCTTCCCTGTCTTCGGGTTTGAGGCGAGAATGGATGAATTGCTTTTCGATGTCCATCCGGTGTTCGGGCCTGATGCCCAATACCGCTTCCACCTGACGGAACTGCAGACTCTGAAAGCCGGAAGCCGGCACCAGATAATCCCTGAACTCCATGAAGTCCAATGTGGTCATGGTCTCCATGATCTGAATCTGATCGATCAAAACCTGCTGAATGGCAGTGACTCTTTCCAGCCGGGCATTGATCACGTAAAGGTCCGTGGACGGCACAAACGGCTGCGCCATGATCTCGCGGATGGAGTTCAGCTCATGCAGAATCTGCTTGAACCAGAGCTCATAGGTCTGGTGGACGACGATGAACAGCGTCTCGTCATGGACCTCTTCGCCGTACTTCGCGCTTTCGGGCGCCTGGGCATTCAGGATTTTAGGCAGTTGCAGATAATCGCCGTAATATAGCGGAGGATGGATTTTCATAAAGGCCTTGTCCGTAAATAGGGAATCTTAACGCCGTGTATCGTTACAGCTTTGGCCGCTTATTGATCGAATAGGTTCCTGTTCGGGAGTTCTGAAGCGATCTCCGGTCGAATGAATTCGACCTTACAGCGCATAATTATTCCTCGATTATGCATTCATCCCCGTAGCATTTATTAACCTCGACGGTGATATGCGAAAGCCTGTGAAAATCCTTCAGCAGCGCCTTGTAATATTGAGGCGGCCTGGGCGTATGCGAGACGACCGACAAAATGATCGCATAGTGTTTGGGGCCCACGCGCCAGATATGCAGGTCTGAAACGCGGTTGTCGGCATCGCTCTCTATCCTTCTCTTGACGGCTATTTTATAGCTTGGATCGATGCTTTCATCCATCAATACCGGGCTGGTCTCTTTCATGAGACCGTAAGACCACTGGATAATGATCATCCCGCCGACCATCCCCATGACCGGGTCCAGCCAGGTCCAGCCGTAATATTTTCCCGACACCAGCGCAGCAATAGCCAGCACGGACGTCAGCGCGTCAGCCAGCACATGCATGTAAGCGGCTTTGAGGTTTTGATCATGATGGTGGCCATGCTTGTGATCGTGCTCATGATGATGGGCATGGTGCTCTTTCAACAGCAAGGCACAGATCAGATTGATGAACAGGCCAAAAGCCGCGATAGCGATAGCATCGTCAAACAGGATGGTGCGAGGCTCCAGCAGACGCTCTGCCGACTCGACCAGCATCATCAAGGCCACGACGCCCAGCGCGATGGAGCTGGCGAATCCGCCCAGGACGCCCACTTTGCCGGGGCTGAAGGCGAACGTGTCGTCATCGGCATGGATGCGCGAATAGCGATAGGCGATGATCGTGATCATAAAGGCCGCCACATGGGTGCCCATGTGCCAGCCGTCGGCGAGCAGCGCCATCGAACCGAACAGCGTGCCGGCCGTAATCTCCACGATCATGGTCAGGAATGTGAGGACCAGTACCTGTTTGGTCCGTCTTTCGCCTTTTTTATGAATGACTGCAAAATCATGATGATGCTGCAAGAGTTTAAGTGCGCGAGCATGCATTACTGATATACCTGTTTTTTGAGAAACTGAACAACCGGCAGCCGATGCCGGTGATAACTATTTAACAGGCACTATGAATTTTTCAGGCATC
>CAYPJI010000174.1:0-4910 GCA_964411045.1 uncultured Methylobacter sp.
CAATCCATCAATCAGCAGTTTGCGCTCGTCGTCGCTTAAATCGGCTATAGGCTCAGGTTTGCTCATAACATATACCTCCACGGCAGGCAGTACCGACATGTTTCCGCCGTTCTCAATTAATTTGGTTCCTGGTCGATGTTACCGGGCCGCTATAACTAATTTACGCAATTAAACACTTAGTACACCAAAACCTTAATAATTCAATACGCCACCTTAAAACTCGGACTGTCTTCCGGCCGAGTGTGGCGCTTGTCGTAAAGCCGGGTCGTGGACACGTTGGCATGTCCCAGCCATTCCTGGACCTTGGCGATATCGGCCTGGTGCTCCAGGGCATTGGTCGCGGCCGTGGCTCGCAGCGAGTGCACGCAGAACCCATGGGTATCCAGGGTGATGCCGACCTGCCGGGCATAGCCCAGCACCGCACGATACACGGAACGCGGATTGAGCGGCTTGCTCAGATCGCCGGCGGTATTGTTTTTCACGGGCCGGAACAAGGCCCCCTCCAGTTCGGCGCCATGGCCCGCCGCGTCCAGATAGGCGGCCAGCAGGCGCTGGGTCCGAGGTTCGACCGGCACGAAACGTTCCTTGTTGCGCTTGCCATGGACATGAAACATCATCACGCCGGTGCGCCGCTGATAGTCCTTGACCCGAAGGTTACACAGTTCCTGGCGGCGCAGTCCATGATAGAGCAGGGTGGCCAGGATCGCTTGGTCGCGTTGGCCTTTCAGGGTATCTTCGGGTGGCGCTTCCAGCAGCAGCCGGGCCTGCTCATTGCTCAAGGCTGGCGTCTTGCCTTCGTGACTGTTGGCGAGGGGCCGCTTGACGCCCTTGACTGGATTGTGGGTCACGGCGTTTTTTTCGCACAGATAGTCAAACAGCGACGACAGGGCCGACAGTTTGCGGCGTACCGTGGCCTCGGCGAACTGGCGTTGTTCCAGGGTTTGACGCCAGGCGATGATATGGGCCCGCGTGACGATGCGAAACTCGTCCAGCTGTTCGAGGCCGACAAAGTGCGAGAAATCCCGCAAGTCATTCTGGTAGGCTCGTCGGGTTTTCTCGGAGCGGATATTGGTGAGCCATTCGAGTTCGGCCGGCACGTCGGCCAGCTGGTGAAATTCAGCGGCGGTGAGGACACGTTCCTGGTTGGGAAGGAGTAGATCGGCCATGACGAAGTTATACCTTATTATATAGTTGAAATTGGAAGTAGTTTTTAGGGCAAAATTCGAGTGGTTGTTTTTAGGTCCTATAAAAGCCATTATAGGACCTAAAGCCGAGCAGGCGAAGGACTTTAAGGCAGGCATGCAGAAAAAGGAAAACCGGAAAATATGGCAGTATTTTCATAGAGCGTTATTGAAGGTGTCATCGTGAATGAAACCAAGGTTTACCATACATTTAAAGAGTTTTATCCGTTTTACCTCAGCGAGCACGCTAACCGGGTTTCCCGTCGGTTGCACTTTGTCGGTACCTCTATAGCCCTGATGTTGGTCATGAGTGCTTTCATCACTGCAATGTGGTGGCTGGTTGCCGTGGCTTTTGTACAAGGCTACGCCTTTGCCTGGGTAGGGCATTTCTTCTTTGAACACAACAAGCCCGCCACCTTTGTATATCCTTGGCTCAGCTTTCTGGGTGACTGGCGTATGTGGTGGGAAATGCTGACTGGCAAGATTAGATTCTAGCAAGGTATGTATTCTGAACCAGTCCAGTAACTAGCGTTTATGCAATCAAAAGGACAAATCGAGAAATCTGTAAAAGAGTAATAAAGTTGCATATTCAGATCGGCCGGAAGGCGCATTCTGTCACTTTGAAATTTGGGTTCTTAAAAATTAAAGTATCATACTGATTCATCATAAAATCCCATACGCCATAAGAATATGAGTAATAAAGTACTCACCTACACCACAGGCGGTTTAGTGTGGTACGTTGTGAGCAAAAATGCTGCCGTCATCAACCTCAAAGATCCCTTTGTAGCCAGCGGCTCTAATGGCATTGTAGGCACGGTCTAGGCTGGTGTAGTCCTTGTTTTTCTTGTCTCGGCTAGAATTGGTCACGCAATGCCCAAAGGCGTAGACGGATGGCTTGCCGTAGGCGGCGATTGTCCAAACCATTCTGCCGGATAAATTAGCATTGCCGTAAAACCGGATAAGTTCTACCGCTTCGGCTTTGATAAGGTTCTTAAGTTCGTCGATTGTCATGATGGCTCCCCTTTATTTTCAAGGCCGATTATTCATTAAAATCAGCAATATCAACTTGTTTATGTGCAGGCTGAGCTTTCCATTTGTGAACTTTGACCAATGCCTGCTCAATAAGAACCGCTCTTGATTCATCTTCAAGATCAAGGCGATCAATCAGCCAGCGTGGAAGCTTAACGGATATAAGCTCTTTTCTTAAATAGTCTGGTTTCCTGGGTGCGCCACGTTTAGCCACAACCAACTCACAAACCAATAGATTTAGAATAAGACTGAAACGCTGAATAGCGGCGTTGTCTGCGATCATGCGCTTTATCCATAATCGCAATTAAACGGGCATCATCATATTGATCACGATCATCTGAATCTACAGAGTAGTAAATAGATGATAGCTGTTGACAGAGAAAATACGCCTGAGATTCAAGGCGGCCTAAAGAAGCATGTTTTTTAAATTGCTCATCAGTCAAAGAAGGGGTAGACATTTTTATTCTCCGGTTATCAGTACATTAATTAAAAGTATATACTATTTTTAATTAAAGGTATATACCTTTTTAATAATTATTTGCAGTTTGTGGATGTTACCTCGTGACCCGCAGGGAGCGGCTGTAATGCGGTTGGGTATGTACTGAGGCTCTAAAAATAATTGGGTCTGCGTAAAAGTGTGTTTTCAACACGGTTTTACGCATACCCATTTTGATAGACACAGGCGGTTTACCAAGCGCGGGCTTGACGGGCAAGCTAAAGCCTCCCCCTGTCGGCCAGCCCGAGCCGTTAAGCGGTTTCAGCCCACGGAAGGTTAGCGATTATTTGACGAGCTTCTCGCTCGAGGCTTTCCAGTTCCTCGATGGCCGCTTGGGAAAGGCCGCTGTCGGCGAGATGGGCCAGTTCCGTCAAGCCTATCAATCGATCATAGATCATTAAGCAATACGGACGATCATCACTGTTAGCATAAGATTTCAATTCGACTAGCCCGTTGCCTGGCTACGGCCAGTACAGTTTGCTCAAGGGTCATAGGTCCATTCTCCGGGCATTCATTAACACGTTTAATTTTACCGCAACTTTGGCTCAGCGAGAGAAAAAGTCTCGTGGCCGTTGCATTGATTTGAAGGGGGGGCCAAACGAAATTGGCGGCGCTTGGGAGGAGGGGATGGGCCGGACGGCACGACTGGAAACCAAGGCTCAATTATGTCAATGATATAATATGCTTTTCCTAAACGGAAAAGCACAGCCATTTTTTCACCTCGCTCGCAGCCTCCAGTCTGCCATCTCATCCCGAAACGGCGCTGTCAAAGCGAAAGACCGTCTAAAACCGCGTTTTTCGACCCGACAGGCCTTGCACAGAAGCATTAACATAACTGCCTTGTTCCCTTCGTTTTGGCCGCCTTATGCTGTTTAATTCACCTGAATTCATCTATTTTTTCCTGCCGTTTGCCATCGCCGGCTGGTGGGGCTTGCAGGCCCTGCAACGCGAGCAGGATGCGCAGCGGTTTGTGATCCTCTGCTCGATCTATTTCTATGGCTGGTGGGACACGCGCTACGTGCCCTTGCTGATCGGCAACGCCGTCGCCAATTTCTATCTGGGCCAAGCCATCGCAAAAAACCGGTCCCGGGCGCTGCTGATTGCCGGCTTGCTCTACAACATCGGTCTGCTCGGCTACTTCAAGTACGCCGATTTCTTCCTGGAAAACTGGAACCTGGCCACCGGCTCGGCCTACCCGATGCTCCAGCTGATTCTGCCGTTGGGGCTGTCGTTTTTCACCTTTCAGGTCATCGCCTTCCTGGTCGACTGCTATAAAGGCCGGGTCGATGACTTCGATCTGGGCCGCTTCGCGTTCTCGATTTCGTTCTTCCCGCACCTGATCGCCGGCCCGATCCTGCACTACTCGGACGTCATGCCGCAGTTGCGCGAGCGCATGGCGTTTGACGGCCGGCAGTTCTCGCAGGGCCTGTTCCTGTTCGCGGTCGGCCTGTTTAAGAAAAGCGTCATCGCCGACCGCATCGCCGAGCACGTCGATCCGCTGTTTGCGGCCGATACCGTCCTGTCGTTCTTCGAAGCCTGGGTGGCCGCGGTCGGCTATGGCCTGCAGATCTATTTCGACTTCTCGGGCTATTCGGACATGGCCATCGGCATCGGCCTGCTGTTCGGCATTGTGTTGCCGCAGAACTTCAATTCCCCTTACCAGGCGGTCAGCATCGCCGACTTCTGGCAGCGCTGGCACAAGACACTGTCCAGGTTCCTGCGCGACTACATCTATATCCCACTGGGCGGCAACCGCCACGGCTTTGTAAGGGGCTTGCTGGCGGCGGCACTCACGATGGTCATCGGCGGCTTCTGGCATGGGGCGGCCTGGACCTTTGTGCTGTGGGGGCTGCTGCACGGACTGTTCATCGGCCTGCATCGGCTCTGGACGAGGACTGGCCTGCGCTTGGCTGAGCCGGTAGCGATGACGCTGACGTTCCTAGCCGTCAGTGTGGCCTGGGTCCTGTTCCGCGCCGAATCGGTCGCTCAGGCTTTGTCCCTCTGGCAAGGCATGCTGGGGATGAACGGCATGGCCATGCCCGGCATGGCCGCGGGGCTTTGTCCGGCCTGCGCCCAAACCAGCCTGATCACGGGCATTGAACTGATCTGGGGCGGCATCTTGCTGACACTCTGCCTGGCCTATGCCAACGCCCAGCAGGCGGCCCAGCAACTGGAACCGAACCTCAAAAATCTGGCTTATTTCT
>CAYPJI010000175.1:0-4856 GCA_964411045.1 uncultured Methylobacter sp.
ATGCGATGGTCGTGCGTTCGAATCGCACACGACCCACCAACAAAACTAAATGAATCAACCAGTTAGGCTTCGCGGTCAACTGGTTTTTTTGTGCCTGAAATGTCAGTGTAGTAAATTTGTCACAAAATTTTCTATCTTACTGGCATGCTAAGCAAGATGTTCAGGAGACAAATGCGCCTAACGCATTACCATCTTCACATCCTTCCAAACGCCTAATTCCTTTAGCCCATGTAACGGGCGCACCTGTTTTACAGGCCCGCTAGCCCAAGTATGGCGCAAATCATATCGGCGAAAATCTTTGATGCCGGCTCGCTTCAGTGTTTTACGCCAAGCCTTGTTTTCATCTGTACGACAGAGGACAGCACCCGTTCTTGGATTTGCTCAATCATCAGCCATTCGTCCGGCCTTGAGGCTGCCGATCGAAGCAGGGTTACCGTATTCGGCAAGGCTAACTCGACGCGCTGAATCAGGTCAGCCATGATTCTGCGGACAAACTGCGGTTTGGCAGCGATCTCTTCAGCGAAACGATCCCAATGGCGGGGCATCAGCCATCGTGGCCGGTTTTCACCGCCAATCCTGAACGCCAGCTTCTGACTTAAGCTGGGATATACGGTGGTACAAACCAGATCGTAAAACGGGGCCAGTCGGGTTCGCTTGCCGATGGTGATCAGTGATAAATTTTTAGCATGGCCATCCATATTGCCGACCAGGACATTGAATATCACCCATTCGATCAGGCGCTTTTTATCGAGCACGGGTTGAGTGCTATGGACGACTAAATGTTCTACAGCATAAACAGATAGGCGCTTCATCGGTTACGATCCACAATCACGACATCGAGGCCGAGTAAATCCAAGATATGTATGACCTTGTCGAATTGCACCGTGCCTTTGCCGTTTTCCAGGTCACTGATAAAACGGGTACCGGTTTGTCCCAGCCCGGCAAGATCGGCTTGGGTGAGGGTTTGGGCTTTTCTATGGGCGGCAACGATTCGGCCTGCGTCCTTTGCCGAGTTGATATTACCGCTCGGTAATTTTATGGGATAAGTTAACCGTATAACAATTCAATATTCACGAGCGGTATTTTTGCCTATTATTTTAAATGGTGTGTCCGGTTTAGTGCGGCCATATCAGATTAGGCGGTGTTTGCCGAACATTGATAAGTCCTTGCTGACCTGCTAAATTATGGCGATTGAAACTTATGCTGATCCACAGAGTTCTACCATGCTTGAACCTTGGGTATCCGTCGATTGGATTGCAGAGCACCTGGGTGTCTGCGTGCGGTATGTCTCTGGATTGATCGTAAAGGATTGCCTGCACACTGGATTGGACGGCTGTGGGAGCGATGCCCATGCCCACAGGGGCTCGTAAAAAATCGACATCGGGATGTTATTTTGAATCCAATCCTTAGTAATTTTGACTTTCTTAAACACCATGATGAGTTATTGGTGCGATTGGCCCAAACTGCCGAAGCCTGTTTCGTGCCCGACCCCAACACCACGCTCATCAAAATGCGTCAACTGGGCGAAGAACTTGCCAAAACCATCGCCTCCCGCGTGGGAGTTGACTCCGGTAGCGATGTCAAACAGATCGACCTGTTAAGAGAGCTGGACTACACCCTCAGGCTGGACAAACAAGTCAAAGATGCTTTCCATGCTTTAAGAAAACTCGGCAACCCTGCGACCCACGACATTACCTCATCCTCCCACCGTGATGCCCTTAAAGCATTACAGATAGGTCATGCGCTCAGCGCTTGGTTTCATATTCAATTCGGTGGTGATAAAGCCAAAGGTTTCAAACTTGAGCCGTTTGTAAAACCGGTAGACCCTTCTGAAAAAGTGCGTCAACTCGAACAAGCACTACAGGAATTGCAAAAACAAACGAAAACGGCGGAAGACCGGTTAAGCCGCGCCGAACAACAGCAACAGATCGAAGCTCAAAAAACCGCAGCCGAACAGCAACGTGCCGAACAGATGGCGAGCGAGAGCCAGGTCTGGGAACAAATCGCCACAGAACACGAGGCCAAGCTGGCGCAATTCCGCGCCAGAATGGATGCGGCCAACATTGAATACTTCAAATTTTTTACCGGGCTCGAAAAACAACAACGGGCCGAGCAAATTCGCCGTGTCGAAAAATCCACACTATACCTGAACGAAGCCGAAACTCGTATTCTGATCGATGAACAGTTGATCGAAGCAGGCTGGGAAGCCGATACCGTCAATCTCAGATATTCCAAAGGTGCCCGCCCGATACCTAACGCCAACCGCGCCATTGCCGAATGGCCAACCGATTCTGGCCCCGCCGACTATGTCCTCTTTATGGGCTTAACCCCCGTTGCCGTGGTTGAAGCCAAAAAGAGCGCGAAGAATGTCTACGACGATATCGGGCAAGCCAAACGCTACGCCAAAGGTTTGCTGGAACAAGGCGCATTCACTCTTGAAACCTGCTATGGCGAGTTCAAAGTTCCCCTTACTTTCGCCACCAATGGCCGCCCTTATTTAAAACAACTGGAAAAGGAAAGCGGCATCTGGTTTCTGGATGTGCGCGACAACAGCAACCGCCGCAAAGCCCTAAAAGGTTGGTACACACCGCAAGAAATCAAAACCTACCTCAGACAAACACCCCAGCAGGCGGAAGCCGAGCTGGACGAGATGGCGTTTGACTACAATCTAAAACTGCGCGACTACCAGGTCAACGCCATCAAGGTCGTCGAAAGCAGCATCAAGCAGGGCAAAAACACCGCGCTAATCGCCATGGCCACCGGCACCGGCAAAACCAAAACCGCCATTGCCATGGTCTATCGCCTGCTCAAATCCGAACGCTTTCGCCGCATCCTGTTTCTGGTCGATCGTTCGGCGCTCGGCGTACAAGCCACCGGTGATTTCTGCGAAGTGCGCCTGGAAAACCTGAATACTTTTGCCGACACGTTTGATGTGATGGGTATGGAGCAAAACAAGCCCGTCAAACCCAATCCGGATGACGATACCAAAGTGCACATCGCCACCGTACAAGGAATGGTGAAGCGTATCCTTTACCCCGGCGATAATGAAAACAAACCCGGCGTCGGTCAGTACGATTGCATCGTGGTGGACGAATGCCACCGGGGTTATTTGCTTGACCGCGAACTCAGCGACACCGAAATCCTGTTCCGCGATCAAAAAGACTACCAATCCAAATACCGTGCTGCGATTGACTATTTTGACGCCTTCAAAATCGGCCTCACCGCCACCCCCGCGCTGCATACGACCGAAATCTTCGGCCCGCCGGTATTCACCTACAGCTATACCGAAGCTGTCCTCGATGGCTACTTGAACGACCACCTGCCGCCGATCCGCATTCATACCAGGCTGGCGGAACAAGGTATCAAATATGCCGTCAACGAGCCGGTTAAAGTCTACGACGCCGAGAACAACAGCATCGAAACCTACAATACGCCGGATGAACTCAACTTCGATGTCGCCGACTTCAACCGCAAAGTCATCGCGCCGGAATTCACCAAAGTCGTCACCCAATGGCTGATCGAAAGCGATGCCATCAACCCCTATTCGCCGGCGAAAACCCTGGTGTTTTGCGTGACCGACAAACACGCCGACGACGTGGTGGAAGCCTTTAAAACCGCCATCGAAACCTATCATGGCGAAGTGGAAGACGATGCCGTGCAAAAAATCACCGGCGCCACCGACAAGCCATTAGAAAAAATCCGCAGCTACAAAAACGACCGCCTGCCCAACATCGCCGTCACCGTGGACCTGTTAACCACCGGTGTCGATGTGCCGAAAATCAGCAATCTGGTCTTCCTGCGCCGGGTAAATAGCCGGATATTGTTCGAGCAAATGCTCGGCCGCGCCACTCGTCTGTGTCCGGAAATCGGCAAAGGCCCGTTCCGCGTTTACGATGCTGTGGATATCTACAAACAACTGGAAAAAGTGAGCACCATGAAACCGGTGGTCACCAACGTGGATATCAGCTTCAGCGACCTTGAAGCGGAGATGACGCAAACGACCGCCCCCGACCTGCAAGATCTGGCGAAAAAGCAATTTATCGCCAAACTGCAGGTAAAAAAGAATTTCCTGACCGACGAACAAGTCAGCAAATTTGAGACCCTCGTCGGCAAGCCGCCCGCCGAGTTCGCCAAAGAACTAAAAACCATGCCGCTGCAACAAGTGGCTCAATGGTTTACCAACCACCCAGGGCTGGGCGAACTGCTGGACGCCAAACTAACAGGCACTGGCGGCTTTCTCCCGCCCATCGTGATTCACGAGGGTGAAGACGAAATCACCCAAATCACCACCGGCTACGGCGAAAGCCAAAAACCGCAAGACTACCTCAATGCCTTTAAAGATTTTATCAATGCCAACAGCAACCGTCTGCTGGCGATACAAACCGTCATCAACAAGCCTTGGGCCTTAAGCCGGCAAAGCCTGAAGGAACTGGCGGTCGAGCTGGATCGCAACCGCTTTCGCGAGCAAGACCTGCAAACCGCCTGGCGTGAAGTCAAACAGGAAGAAATCGCCGCCCGCATTATCGGCTTTATCCGCCAGGCCGCCCTGGGCGAAGCCCTGATTCCGTGGGAACAGCGTGTTGATAACGCACTGGAAAAAATCCTGACCAGCCAACCCTGGAAAACCCCGCAGCGGGATTGGCTGCAACTGATTGCCCAGCAAATGAAAGCCACCACCATCGTCGATGAGGTGGCGTTGAGTCAGGGCATATTCAAACATCAAGGCGGCATTAAGCGCGCCGACAAATTATTTGAACAGCCGGTGACCGACGTATTGGAGCGATTCAATCGAGCGTTATGGCAATAAACCACATTGAGCATTAACGTCGCTGGTCGGGGCATTCGCCCCGACCGTA
>CAYPJI010000176.1:0-4825 GCA_964411045.1 uncultured Methylobacter sp.
ATATAACAGTCGCGGTCGTAAGGCGCGTCGATGAATTTGTAGCGCGCGGTGCGCCCGTCGCTTTGCACCATGACATGGCAGACCTGGCCGAAAGGGCGCTGGTACTCATAAATCAGGTAACTGCTCGCACGCGGCAGATAATGGTCGATGAAGCCTTTTTTGCTGCCCGTGCTGCCGACGATATTGCTGGGCCTCTCGCCCCAGAACAGCTGCATCAGGCGCAGAAAAGTCGTCTTGCCGGCGCCGTTGGTGCCGCTCAGGCTGGTGTGCCCGTCCACGTTCAGCAGCACGGTCTGCCCGGCCCAAAAGCTGTCGATCAGGACAATGCTTGTTAATTGATAGGTTGTCGACATCGGTGTCCTTGGGTTTTTGAAACGTAACTGGCTGATGACAGGCGGGAAATAAACAATGCGGGTCTGAG
This sequence comes from uncultured Methylobacter sp., assembly GCA_964411045.1. GTDB lineage: Bacteria > Pseudomonadota > Gammaproteobacteria > Methylococcales > Methylomonadaceae > Methylobacter. Next base: position 422 of record CAYPJI010000176.1, read on the forward strand.
AAGATGCAATCGTCTGACTTCGGTCAATAGCGGGTGTTGTCTGAAAGTTGGCGTTATTTTACCATTTCCGTTGCTTGCATGAACCTCGGATTTAAGCGCGGCGGCTGGCAAGCTTGTAGTAGAAATTTTAATCGATATGATTGATGGCCACGAATTGCACGAAGAAAAATCAGAAAAGAACTTCGTGTTTTTCATGCCCTGTGTGATTTGACCAATTCAAATTGACGTGTTGCGGGCCGAATTGCAGTCGGTGGAACTGCGGAACCGGGCGCGAGTCTTTGGCATACCGGCCATTAAAAAACAGGCGGGTTCTTTTGCCTGTAGTCGATCATGTTTGTGATGCTTTATTGAAGGAGTTCATCATGAGTGAAAACATAATATCCTGCGATCTATTTGATTATATTGAAGTAGCCTGTCTGTACGGCTATGAAGTCAAACTGAAGCTAAAGGATGACCAGGTCCTGATCGGCAAGGCGATCAATGTGACGACATCGGGAGACAAGCGCGAATTTCTGATTATCGATAACGGGCAGAAGCAGCAGGTGGACTTGGCGCAACTGGCGTACATGCATGTGCTGACGCCCGGTGCAAAATTTCACGATGTATCGTTTGTGGATATGCCGGTAAACGGCCAGGTGAGGGCTCATTAAGCCGCCTTTGAGCGTTAGCGGCCTTTGCCGGGCGCGAAGCGCGCTGCATCCCGCCGTTCAAAAGGCGATATTCTCAAGCGTATCCATGTCGGTTTCGCCGAGCTCGAAGTCATAGATTTCCAGATCCTCTTCCATGTGGCGCTGGCTGGTGGTCCCGGTCAGCGGGATCATGCCCAGCTGCAGCGCGAACCGGAACACGACCTGCGGCACGGAACAGCTCAGCCTTTCCGCAATCTCGTGCACCTTGGGGCCGCTCAGTTCGGTCACGTTGGCCGTCAGCAGTGAGAACCCCTGATAGCGTATGTCATGAGCATGGCAGAGTTCGCGAATCCTGACGTCCCATTTGGTGCGCGCAAAGCACCGGTTCTGCACGAAGGCCGGCATGATCTCGGCCTTGTCGATAAGCAGCTTCAATTGATCGAAGCCGACGTTGGAAACGCCGATCAGCTTCACGGAACCGGATTTCTGCAGCGTCTGCAGGGTCCGCCAGACTTCCCAGTCGGCCGCGCTCAGGCCCTGGCTCATTGACGGGCCGTGCAGCAGGTAAGCGTCCAGATAAGTCGTATTCAGATGCGCCAGCGAGCTTTCGAACGACTGCATCACCTGTGTGCTGTAGTCCGCTTTCGGATCATAGGGCAGGCGGTGGTCCTGGCTGTTCACGTAGGTGAATTTCGATTGCAGGAACAGGTCGCCGCGGTTCAGGCTCATCTCGGTTAAGGACTGCTGGACGCCTTCGCCGACGCCGGCTTCGGAATAGTGCATGCGCTGGTTGGCGGTGTCGATGCCCCGAAAGCCCGCAGTGATGGCCTGTTGCGTCAAGGTTTCGGTCTGGGCTTCTTTCCAGGCCGTTCCATACAGAAGCGTCGGGACCCTGACGCCTCTATGCGTGACATAACGGTTGATCTTATGGGAAGTATCTGACATGCCGGCCTCCTGATGCGCTACGCACTGATTCATGGATTTGATAGTAACAAAGAGCGTAGGCCGTGCCAGGAGTTCCTGGTCAGCGACTAAAACTTACAGAGTGTGGGGGCAGCTTCAGCCGCCTAGTGTAAGCATATGAGGCGACTGAAGCCGCCCCCACAGGTTCATGTAATTCCAGGCTCAGCTTTCAAACGACAGCTTGCTGCCGAACACCGCCTGCCAGTCCTGCGTAAACTGGTCCACGGCCGGCTGAACTGCCGGATGGGCAAGCATCTGCGCCGCGACATCAACCGGCAGCGTAATCGCGGCAACGCCCACCTTCAATACGTCCACGACCTGCTGGGTGTTCTTGAAACTGGCCGGCAGGATTTTGCTGTCCAGGCAATGCCGATCGAGCAGCAGTTGCAGATCAGCCACGGCGCCGGCGCCATCGGCACCCATTGCATCGATGCGGTTGACATAGGGCGCGAGGTAATCGGCCCCGCACAAGGCCGCCAGAAAGCCTTGCTGCGCGCTGTAGATGGCCGTCGCCAGTACGGGGATGTTGTCGGCTTTCATTTTCCTGATCGCGGCCAGCCCTGTTTCCGTGGCCGGCACTTTAACGACCACATCATAGGGCAGCGCATGAATCTGTGCGGCTTCCGCGACCATGCCGTCAACCGTCTGGCTGACCACCTGGACATGAAACCGGGCATAAGGACCGATGACCGCCGATACGGCGGGCAGCAACTGATCCAGGCCTACGCCGGCTTTAGCCAAGATGGACGGGTTCGTGGTAATGCCTTTCACGGGCAGGCAGGCGTTAAAGCGCGCCACCTGCTCGACATCGGCCGTATCAAGATATAACTCAATCATTTTCATACCCTCATTAAAATAGACCGAAATTCTAACGGACGTTCGCCCGAATAAAAAATAATCGACACGCAAACGCTTGTTTTATTCGGAAAATCCGGAACATTTTGCCGGAAAATTGCTGTCCGGCAGGCAGTTTTTGCGGTCGGCATGGCCTGTAATTTCAACAATCGGGAAAAAATCCCGGCGACAGTCCAAGGCGGCCTCATGACTGATGACAACTGGCTTTGCCGCATTCATTGCCGGGAAGGAAGCATATAAAAATCAAATATTAAGCTTGCCTTAAACCAATCTTTAAGGTTAATTTAAGGTTCGTGAAGTTAGAATCGAATTGTCTAAATAAAAAAAACACTACTTTATGAATAAAATCATACGAGTTGTTTCTATTTTTGTTCTATGCAGTTATTTTTCTCAGCCATTATCAACCGCTGAGGCCTCCGAACGCCACGTGATTACTGCCGCTTCCAAGCACAGAACGGCAAAAGCGCATAAGACGAGGCACACTTTAGGGCCCTCAAGAACAGCCAAGCGCAGCATGGTTTCGTGGTATGGCGCCGATTTCCACGGTAAAAAAACCGCCAGCGGTCAACGATTTGACATGTATGCCATGACCGCCGCGCACAAGACGCTGCCTCTTCTTTCTTACGCCAAAGTCACCAATCCCAGAAATAATCGTACTGTCATCGTGCGCATCAATGACCGAGGCTCGTTCCCCGGCAAAAGAGAAATGGACCTGTCCTATGCTGCCGCCAAAAAGCTTGGCATTCAGAGTCAAGGTTTAGGCTCTGTCGTTATCACTCCCATAAGCCGCGATCAAGCCCTGGCGGAAATGGGACATGGCGGGAAAACAGATAAAAGCAGTTGATGCCTGGTGGCTCCATTTAATTCTGTAGATCACAAAATACTCAGTTAGTCCCAATAACAACAGTTCCGATATGCGGCATGGTTTTTTCAGGCGAATAGCCTGCATTCCACAGCTGATGGCCTCAGGCTTTACGGTCGTGCTGTAGATCGGCTGTCCGGTTTCTGGCCGTCAACGACAGTTCGAATCTGACATTATCTGCCGGGTCAAACTTGAGCTATCAACCGATAGTTTTCAAACCGAAACTGATGCCTTGTATTTCACGTTAGGAGTACTGCATGGAACTGTGGAAAGAATGGCTGTTTTCAATTCAACGGGTATAGCCATAGAGACGTAGCAGGATACCGAGGGATAGTTTGTTGGCTCTTTGGCTTCCGATATCTTTCCATGTTGTGACAACAGATATGGCCTTTTACGGCTCAACTAACACTTCATCCTTAATTATACTCACCACTGAAATTTTCGTGAGCATGCGGGTAGATTTCTAGAGCGCTCTATAACAGCCGAATAACAAGCATCCTGGCGTCTTCTTCATCCGAAGAATTCATAAAACCTGTGTGAAACGTCAATTAAACCTGTATGATAGGGTTCGTAAAGTTTTTACTTTTCAATTATTTATCTCCGGGCTCTGCCCGGCAATCACATAGAAGGTTTTAAAATATAATGAATATCATCAAAAAGATGGCACTGACTTTTATCATGACGATTTTTCTAGGCGCAAATAGCGTTATAGCTTTCGCCGAAGAAGCGACTAATAGTTCTGCGGCAAGCATCAATGAGACTATTACGCATGTTGAAGAAGGGTTAGCCGAGGTAAACAAGAGCGATTTTTCCGCGGCCTATTTGCATTTAAAAGCAGCGCGTCTATCTTCCGAGAACATTACCGGTGATGAAGCTATTGTAAAAGAAGCCAATGGAAGCGTCATTCAAGGGCAAATACAAGTCAAATCCGGCAATGTCCAAAAATCAGCCGACTTATTAAATAAGGCATTGAAGTTGTATAAGTCATTATTATAAATAAGGTAAGAATGCCTCAGGAGTCAAGTACCTAAGGGCTAGGTCCAGGGCAATCGCGCTATCTCCCCATTGACAGACCCAGGCGTATAAAATAGACGA
>CAYPJI010000177.1:0-4814 GCA_964411045.1 uncultured Methylobacter sp.
AACCTGAGCGGACATTGCCAAAGGGCCTACTTCTGTCGGTGGCAATTTCGTCCCTCATCTACATGTCGATCAGTATTGTCGCTGTCTCGGTCATCCCTGCAACGGAGCTGGCGGCATCGAAACAGCCGCTCGTTGACGTGATCGGCAAGGCAGCCCCTTGGTTTCCGCCGGTGGTTTTTAGTCTGATTGCGCTCATCGCAGTATCGAACACCGCACTTTTAAACTACGTGATGGGTTCGCGCCTTCTTTATGGCATGTCATCCCAAGGGCTTCTACCAAAATTTTTGGCGGATATTCATCCGAAACGGTTAACTCCGCATCGAGCCATTCTAATCTTGCTCGTGGTACTTCTGATTTTAGCTTTGAGCGGAGACATTTCAGATTTAGCGCGGGCGACCAGTGTTTTGCTCCTTATTTGTTTTTCGCTCGTGAACCTCGCCCTCATTCTCTTACAGAGGAAAGACAAAGTGAAGAGCCGCTTCGAAGTGCCGGCGTTTGTCCCGGCGACTGGTTTGGGTGTGTGTATAGCGATGTTGACGCAAGCCAAATCAGAAGAACTTTTAATCGCGGGCGGAATCATTGCCTTTATCGGATTGCTTTATTTTTTCGTTAAACCTTCGGCCGAAGCGATTGCAAAGATGGATGTTTAGCTTGCAGGGTGCAATAGGCATTAGCCGTATTGCACCGGATTATGTGTTGCGGGGCGGGGGGTAGGTAAAGAGTTAAATCACCCTCGGCAAAGCGCGGTAGGATGTGGTGAGGTACGAACCGCATCGTTCGCTGAAGGCAACGTTATGTTTGAGGAGTAGTATGGAAACAATTTTAGTTGCGCTGCTTAGCTCGATTAGCAGTGTTAGCTTGGTAGCCTTATTGGCCTTTCTTTGCAGAAATTGGATTCTAGAACGGCTGAAAGCATCCGTAAAACACGAATATGACTTAAAGCTTGAGAGTTACAAATCGCAAATCACTAGACGTGAGCAAGCATATGAAGAAGTGATAGGTGCTCTCTACGATATGATTAAATACTTTCGTGTACACAAAGAGGATTATGGTCAAGGCACTGGTCTTTCTCCAGAAATGGAAAGAGAGTTTCTGCAACAATATATAGCCGCGTCCTCTTCATTGAGTAAAGCCACAGATATTGGTGCTTTTTATATTTCGGAGGGATCAGTCCAAATACTTCAGAAGTTAAGAAAAAGAGAGCAACTTGACTACTATAACGAACCCAAATTTGAGTTCTATGAGCAAGAGTATCAAGAGCACGAAAAGGCATTAGCTGAGCTTCTTAAAGCAGCGGTGCAAGACTTGAAAAGAACTTAACAAATCAATCACTTTGCGCCTTTCAGGCATCGGACGCAGCAAGGCTACGCCGTTTATTGAAGCGTTATGCATAAAGGGAGCGTTGCAAAATTATCAAAATAATAAGCTTTTTCATCATAAGTGATTGATTTTAAATGACAGGAAAAGTCAAGAAATGCATTTTGCAATAGTCCGATAAATGTTGGAAATATTAGACTAGCCCGGATATTTCATGAAACCACAGAGTTCACGAAGAACACGAAGAAAATCAAGGTATTGTCATTTTCTTCCCGTAACTTCATGAATTCATCTGAAAACATTGGCAAGCATTTGAATTGAAAAGTCTTCGTGTACTTCGTGTTCTTTGTGGTGAAATATTCAGGCTAGGCCAATAAACTCAATACCAAAACGTTTGGAACATGTATTCAAAATATTTAAGAGATCATTGATGAGATTTAACAAAACAACCACAGCCATTTTTTTAACTTTAGTATGTACTTGTTCTACTAGTGCTATCGCTGAATACAAAACGAATAGTGTATTTAGTGATGATTATAAATGTGTATCGGAGGAAAATGGTGGATTCAACCATAGTGCATCTGGCCACAGCCTCACCCTTTTCAAAGGACAAGTGGAGTTTTTTTTAACACACATATCAAATATTCCATACGAGGCAATTGTTGACTGGAAGCAGCTTTTGAACATTGAAGCTAATGATGAAAGCAAGATTCGAGAAATATTTGAAGAAAGGCGCATGAGACAAGAAACCTTGAACATAATAACTACAGAAGAATCTTCTTATTTCATTAGACAACCAGAAGATGATCCGAAAAAAGGTGAATCTCTCTTATATGGATGCTCAAGCTTTAAAGCAGGGCAAGAGGCAGTGATTACCTGTTATAAATCTGTTGGATCAAAGACCTTCGAGCTAGATCTAGAGACGATGCGATTTACTTATTCATATGCAGGGAGTTGGCATAGTAAAAGAAAAAATGGCTATGACGGGGACTCATCGGTATTTGCATTTGGTACCTGTAAAAAATATTTTCATTAACTAATGCCAGAAACGATGATAGTGTAAACAGCTAGCCAGCGTATTAGCTTGATCCCAAAATGCTCCGCGCCTATTGCCGCTCCGCTTTTCGGATCAAGTTATACTTGTCGTTATGACTGAGCGATTACAGGTAAAAACCGGTCATTTAATCAGGTGTATCGATTGACTGGTTTTGGCACATAGCAGGTATTCATTTTTTAATCTCGAGATAATATCGGCACGGGAAAAAGCTGATATTGGTGATCACGCAGCCAAAGGGCTTGAGCAAAAACCCAAGCGTTGATGCAATTTTTAAGGATTACTTCGCTCAAAAAAGCATAACCGATTCTGCACTTCTTACTTCAACAAATCTGGAGAAACCATCGTGAAAACATTGACTAAATTGGTCTTGGGAATGATGGGACAATTGCGCCCCGGTCCCGTTCGGGGGAAATCGACAGAATCGATCGCGCTGCCCCCGCCTCAGAAAGCGGGTGGACTTCCGCTGATGGAGGCGCTGCTCAAACGCTGTTCGTCGCGCGAATTTGCTCCTGATGCTTTACCATTGCAGCTACTTTCCGACTTGCTTTGGGCGGCTTATGGCGTTAATAGACCCGATGGCGGGCGTATTGCGCCTTCGGCCTTAAATGCGCAGGAGATAGATGTTTATGTGGCACTTCCTGAGGGAGCTTATTGGTATGACGCTCGCAGGCAAGCTCTCGACCTTATGGTGAAACAGGATTTGAGGCAAATAACTGGTTATCAGGACTTTGTCGATGAAGCACCGTTAGATTTAGTTTATGTGGCTGATCATAGGCGTATGGCGATGGTACCGGTCACCCAACGCGAATCCTACGCTTCTGCGGCGGCAGGCGCCATTGCACAAAATGTATATTTATTTTCCGCGAGCACCGGCTTGTCTACGGTCATTCGCGCATGGATCGACCGTACCGCCATTGCTGACGCGCTGGAATTATCCCATGATCAACAAGTGTTGTTGTCGCAGACAGTCGGTTTTCCCAAGCATGGCGCTGGGGATTAAAGCGCAGCAAGTTATATTTGCGGTTCTGTCGCAAAATTGACAAGCTGCCAATTTTTTCATACGTTTCACTTAACAAAAAAAGGCTATTTATGCCTCTGACGGGAGCGGAGTTACTCCCTTTCAATCGTCATTCGTAGTTCCTTAGGAAAAATCTACAGGTATGTGTGTGCCGCTTCATTTTTCGAGGACGCTCTATGAAACAACAAACGCCTGCCCGTCGAAGATTCATTAAGCAAGTGATTTTGGGCGCCAGTGCTTTGGCACTTCCACCACTCAATATCCTTGCCCGGCCTGCCAAGGAGCGTCTGGGCGTCGCTTTGGTAGGGCTGGGCCGCTACAGCACCAACCTTCTGGCCCCGGCCTTGCAGCGCACGAAGTACTGTTATCTTGCTGGAATTGTCACCGGGACACCGGCCAAAGTCGAGCAGTGGAAACGGCGCTATGGCATTCCTGACCGGAATGTTTATGACTATCAATCGATGGATAAGATCGCCGATAACCCGGACATCGATGTCGTCTATATCGTGCTGCCCAATGCCATGCATGCGGAATACGCCATCCGCGCTGCCAACGCCGGAAAGCACGTCTGGTGTGAAAAGCCCATGGCCATGACGGTCAAGGAGTGTGAAGCGATGCTCAAGGCCTGCCGGGATAACAGGGGCAAGCTGGCGATCGGCTATCGCATGCAGCATGAGCCCAATACCCAGGCCGTGATCCGCTTTGGCAAAGAGAGAGTCTATGGGGCGGTAAAATCGATATCGGCCGCCGCCGGATTCTACTACGATCGAATCGATCACTGGCGGCAGAAAAAGAGCATGGGGGGAGGTGCCATGTACGACATGGGGGTTTATTCGCTACAGGCCGCGCGCTATTGCAGCGGTGAAGAGCCGATCGCGGTGACCGCCCAACAGTCGACGAACCGTCCAGAAATTTTCAAGGATGTAGACGAAACGATGACATTCGATCTCGAGTTTCCAAGCGGCATCAAGGCGCATTGCAAGACAAGCTTCGCTATGAGCATGAATTCCCTGCGCGTGAACTGCGAAAAAGGCTGGTATCAGCTGGAACCCTTTCAGAGGTACAGCAGTATCCGTGGATCAACCAGCGATGGTAAACCATTAGACGCCTTCCTGGACAGTCAGCAAGCCAGGCAAATGGATGACGACGCATTCGCTATTTTACACAATCAGCCTCTGCTGGTGCCTGGCGAGGAAGGGCTGCGGGATATTCGGGTCGTGGAGACGATCTTCTCATCAGCGAAAACCGGTCGGAGAATAGTGATCTAGAAAGCGATGGGATACCAGAAACCTATCGACACGCCAACCACAGTAGATAGGCTTACTTGACGAACATGCGGAGAAAACTGTTTTTTATCAACAAACCCTCTTTTGCACAAAACAAATGTTAAAGCCTGCCACTTACAGAAGTCGATTGAATTGC
>CAYPJI010000178.1:0-4134 GCA_964411045.1 uncultured Methylobacter sp.
GCCGCAGGCGCATCAGCAACTGGCGATGCTCGAACGGCATTTGCAGCGTCACCGGCCCGTCGGAGCCGCACAAGGCAATGTAGTTGGTCAGCGGCGACAACAGTTGATTGTGGGCGGGCCCGGATCTTAACAGTTCGAGCTTGACGTTGCGGATTTCCGAAGTGTACTTTTCGATCATGTCACTTCCTCGCGAATTGCTGGATGACCTGGGGGGCGCCGGTGCCGTCACCGACGACATGGCTCAGGCAGCCCACGACGCCGCCTTTCTCCGCCTTGATGGACACGGCGCTGGTCTGGTTCATCACGAAACTTTGCCCACCGAATTTCGCCTCGTCGATCAGTTCCATGCGGCCGTCCATCAGGACATCGTAAACCGGTTTGAACGACTTCTGATCCTTCAGCATGGCGTCGGTGAAGCGCAGCAGCCGGATCCAGGTGCCGCAATTGAAGTAGAAGCGCCCGCCCCCCATGTCGATGGCGCGCTCCAGATGGGTGTGGCCGGTGACGATGAAATCGATCGAAGCCCCTACCGCCGCCGTGACGTCCTTGAAGGTATCGTCCCGGTCGGTGCGGTCGAAGGTCTTATCGTCGGCCAGCCAGTCTTTCAGTGCTCGGCGCAGCGCCTCGTCCTTGGGCACATCCCTGAGCCAGCCCGTCAGCCGGTCGAAAATCAGCTGCCAGGTGCCCAGCGGCGCCGCCGGCTCGACGATCTGGGCATTCGGCTTGCCGAGATTGGCCTCGGCCAGCGCCAGCATCGCGTCCACATCCTGCGAATCCTGCCGCGAATGCGTGTTAATGCCCTCTCTGAGATTAGGGCCCAGCAATTGCTTGACCGTCACCGCCGAGGCATCCGTCACCTGTTCGCGCGGCTGAAACCCTTCCGCGGACAGGCGTTGGTTGACTTCCCTGCCGCCGCTGGCTCTCTCGCCGACGATGGAGACCAGGTCGGTGATCTTTTTCGCCTGGGACGGATCGAGCACGATCAGCGTGCCGACCGCGGCCTGCGTTTCCGGCTTCAGCAAATCGATCCATTTGTATTTTTCCTTGACCTCGTTCATGACCTCCTTGACCATGCGCGTGCCGGCGTTCGGATACCATTCCTTGGCATCGAGCGAGCGGCCGGCGTTCAGGCGCCGCCCGACCTTGGCCAAATCCTCGTAGCGGTTGTAGTTCCAAGCATCCACCTCGTTGCCGTGCGTGCAGTAGACGCGAGCGCCGCCGACCGTACAGGTATAGCCGGCACCGGTGGTCGAGAACTCGATCCGGGCGCGTTTGACCAGGTCATCGCCTGCCAATCGTTTCATGATCAGGCGCTGTACCGTCGGGAAAGCTATTTCGATATCGTGATTGCCGATGATAAAAACCAGCGTGTGCCGCTCGCCTGCCACGAAGGCCGCGAGCGCATCCCAGATGCAGGAGAAGGACGCGTCTTTCATGATCCGCTCAACCACGGATACGGCCTGCTCGACCGCCACATAGCCCGGCAGTTCCTCGGCCAGCGTGTCGAAGACATCCCCGTTCAGCACCAGCGCTACATGGCCTGCCGGGCACTGTTGGGCCACCCATCCAATGTAACCCGCCAGCCTCCTGGTCTCCTTCAGGATCTGAAAATTGGGTCTGTTGCCGCCCATGTGGATGTCCGAGATCACATGAATCTCATCGTAAGCGGGAAAATCGCTCATAGGTCTATCTCCAGTAACAAATAAAATCGCCGACAAATACTGATAACCAGCCGGAAGCGCGGGTCAGGCCTGACATTCATGGTCTTTGCGCATGCCTGGGCATGAAAAGTGTAAACTCATAACATGATGCTCCTCTTCTGCTACTTCGGGCCTTGACGATCCCGCGCCACAGATCCCCAGTGCGGCATTACTCTTGCCGGCCCTAACCGGAAACATCGGCCGCTAAGCTATACGCGCGCTAGAAAAAGCCAAAGTAATGCAATTTTTGTAATTACTGGAAATATATGGATCAGTATTAGCTAGAGGTGTGATTATAGATGATATAGACAGTGTGGCAAGAAATAGCAGAAGGCCGGCGCCCCAGCCGTTATGTTAACCGTGTATGCCAGTAAAAACAGGCTTATCTTTTGCCTGAGGCAACTGCCTCAGGCAGTCAAATAAAATAGTCTCTCCGAGACATCTTAGAAAACTGCTGAGGCAAGGGGCTATATCGTCCGTCTACAGGCTACTTGATAGGCGTAATAGCAATCGCTTCCAGCCATTCGGCAATACCGTTAACCGGCGGATGATATTGCATAACGACAGAAAAAGCATTGCCGCTGCCGGCATCGGTCACGCGAGGGATTAACACTTGCTGGTTAGCCGGGTTATACGTGGCCTGAAACGGGTCGGCGACTTCTCCCGCGCCAAGTTCATTAAGCGCGGATAGAGCGAAGTTATAGGTATTGTCCGAGAATGGCTCCTGACGCATCAAGCGGGCTTCGTAGAGTTTACCGTCAACCTTGACTTTAGGGATATTCAGTTCACTGGTAAAGCCATTGAATGTCGATGACTTTTCAACTGCAGACGCTGATAATAACGGATCAAGACCTGTACCGGTTACCTTGATCGTGTACTGGTCGTCGCTAAAAAAAGTTGAGAGATACTGCTGTGTAGTGGCATAAGGTCTGGTTATAGTACTTCCATCGCCATCCGTATCCTTGCCAGTTACAGGGCCTCCAGGCCGACTCAAAAGAACTGATCCTTGGCCACATTCTTCATCGCCTTGATCGGCATTGCCGTGCAGAGGCGCGGAGATGGCAATGTAGTAATCTCTCTCGCCCGGGGGGATACCGATTTCAAGCGAATTAGACTTATCAAAACAAGGATCAATGATGCCGATGAGGGCTCCATCGAATAAATTCGCCCTGTAAGCCAGATACAGGTCATCTGAAGGAAACCATTCCTCATCCGGACTAAGAATTGTATTTCCAAGCAGGTCTTTAGCGCTTTGAGTCTCTGTTACCAAACGTTGCAACCAAAACTGGGCGGATTCTTCATACTCAGGCGTGAACTTGGCGCTATCAAACACATACAGCACCCAGCGGCTTTTTTGGCCGAAGCAACTGCTGCCTTGCGGGCAAACGTCAAGCTTGATAACTTCATTACCGGCGCTGTGCAAATAAAACCAATCCCTATCATGCGGAGAGAGCAAATGTCCCTTAATATTTCTACTGGAATTCAAAGGGGTGGCATCGGTAGAGCGGTCGTTGAATTCAACGTCCACATTATCGTAAGGACGATCTTTCGGCTGTTCAAAAACAGTATTGCCGTCGGCATCAACCGGGTTACCGATAATAGTCACATTCAGTCTTGCGGTAGCGCTTTGCCCATACTGGTTAGTAATGGTATAGACGAAAGAATCTGTAGCAACTTGACCAGCCGTTAGCTTAATAACACTGGGAGAGTTTTTATACAATGTATAGGTAAAATCCCCTGTAGAATCGATGATCAGAGTGCCATAGTCACTGGCGGGCGAACTGTTAAGAGTAACATTCATCGCATCGCTGGAGTAAACACCGGCCCCATCTATAGTCGCGTCATTTGATATCACACTGCCTTCTACAGATATGACATTGTTTGGCATTACCGTGATACTGTCATCAACTGCCACAATCTGCGATGCTACGGATGCCGAAGAGTCGATGGCGCTGGGGGAACCTGTAGAGCTGATGGGCGCTTTCAAAGGCCCAGGATCGGCGCACAGATCAAATGAGCAGAGCAATAATAAAGGGGAAATCTTTTTTAACATAGGGGATACACTCCTGTGATCTTACGGACAAGTTAATCGGGTTAATCTGAGAATAGTTCAGTTTGCCTTATAGTCAAGCTGGGCCATAAAAATGCCCAGCGGACAGATTCCCGCTATTTGTTGCCGTAGATCAGGAGTGCGGCCAGAATCAGCTTAATCTTGTGTGCAGCCCATCAGCATTCACATCCGATTGATCGTGGCATGAATCTTTTTCGCTAACGCATCGATTCCGCGCCTTGTCACCTTTTCGTGCGTGCCTTTCATTTCGATAGCGTACCCTGCTGAGAGATCGGATTTTTTCACATTGACCAGATACGCCATCAAATAAGAAAACAAGAAGCTGGGCTTGCTATGCTGCCCGACGACGACCCAGTCGGCATT
>CAYPJI010000178.1:4144-4807 GCA_964411045.1 uncultured Methylobacter sp.
GCTTGGCCAACGCGGCCGCATCGTCATGGAATTTGAAAAGATAGCCGAACCCGGCATTGGCAGCCGCCTGTTCACTGATATTGATGTGAATGATTTCATAGTCACCGGCCCGGCTGATCGCCTGTTCAAGCAACGGTCTGAATGTAGCCGTACGCACAAGCTCGTCCGGCGTATTGGGCATTGAAGTGATATCGTTCAGTTCGAAATTCAAAACCGCTATGCGAACGCTTGCGTGAACGGCCCCGCTGAAAACCAGCCCCATGCTCAGCATTACCCATGCTGAGATTAAACGTGCACTTATTAATTTCATCATCTTTCTCCTCTTGAAAACCTGCCTTGGCGGCAGTTGCCAGATTAATGGGCATGCACATGCCAGTAACCCGATCGTTGCCCGCCAAAAACGGGCAATTTGCCCGACCTTATCAAGGCAGCTTTCCATACCGGCCACAGGCGCATAAAATGCGTGCAAAGGCGCATCGCACCTCAAAGCCCCTGATTGTCAGCAAAAAAGCTCATCCGACATTACTATGAATCTGAAACTTCATTTGCTATCGCGCATCATCCTGATCGGCTTTGCCTGCCTGATCGCAACGACAGCCTGGGTGCTGTATCAGGCCGATCAGGAATTCCGGCATGAGGCCCGTTCAAAGGCTGACTCAATAG
>CAYPJI010000179.1:0-3560 GCA_964411045.1 uncultured Methylobacter sp.
CTCTAAGGAGAAGATTATGACTTCGCGCCGAGAATTAGCGAACGCCATACGCGCTTTGAGCATGGATGCCGTAAAGAAAGCAAATTCTGGTCACCCAGGTGCCCCTATGGGCATGGCGGACATTGCTGAAGTTTTGTGGAATGACTTCATGCGCCATAACCCGACCAATCCAAAATGGTCAAACCGCGACCGCTTCGTTCTTTCCAACGGTCATGGTTCAATGCTGATTTATTCACTGCTGCATCTGACCGGCTATGATCTGTCTATCGAAGATCTGAAAAACTTCCGTCAATTACATTCTAAAACAGCAGGCCATCCTGAATATGGCTATGCTCCCGGCGTTGAAACTACTACTGGCCCATTAGGTCAGGGTATCACCAATGCTGTCGGTATGGCTATCGCTGAAAAAGCACTGGCTGCTGAATTTAACAGACCCGACCATAAAGTTGTTGACCACCACACTTACGTGTTCATGGGCGACGGTTGTTTAATGGAAGGCATCTCGCATGAAGCTTGTTCTTTGGCGGGCACCTTGGGATTGGGCAATCTGATTGCGTTCTGGGACGACAATGGCATTTCCATTGACGGCCACGTTGAAGGCTGGTTCACTGATAATACGCCAATGCGCTTTGAATCGTATGGCTGGCATGTAATTCCTGATGTTGACGGCCATGATCCGCAAGCTATTCATAAAGCGGTCGAGATGGCTAAAGCCATGACCGACAAGCCTACATTGATCTGCTGCAAGACAACAATCGGCTTCGGCTCACCTAACAAAAAAGGTTCTCACGCTTGCCACGGCGCCCCTCTGGGCCAGGACGAAATCAACCTGACCAAAGCTGCTTTAGGTTGGGACCATGATGCGTTTGAAGTTCCTGCTCATGTTTATGCAGGCTGGGATGCAAAAGCTAAAGGCGCTAAAGCTGAACAGGAATGGAATGAAAAATTCGCTGCTTATAAAGCAGCTTATCCTGAATTAGCATCCGAATATGAGCGTCGTATGTCTGGTGAGTTGCCAAGCAACTGGACAGCCGAGGCCGACAATTTTGTCAGCGCCGTTAATGCTGAAGCTAAAACTACGGCTACACGTCTTTCTTCACTGGCTTCAATTGAAGGTTACGCAAAAGTATTGCCTGAAATCTTTGGCGGTTCAGCTGATTTAGGTTGCTCTAACATGACTGAATGGTCTGGTTACAGACCAATGCGTGCAGATAAACCGCATGCCAATTACATCAATTACGGTGTACGTGAGTTCGGTATGTCAGCCATCATGAACGGTTTGACGTTGCATGGCGGCGTTATCCCATTCGGTGCAACTTTCCTGATGTTCTCAGAATATGCACGTAATGCGATCCGTATGGCGTCATTGATGAAGATCCGTTCGATCTTTGTTTATACTCATGACTCTATTGGTCTGGGTGAAGACGGTCCGACTCATCAGCCGATCGAACAGACCGCTACTTTGCGTATGATTCCAAACATGCACGTATGGCGTCCATGCGATGCGGTAGAAACAGCCGTATCGTGGAGATCTGCCATTGAACGTAAGGATGGCCCTTCAGTTCTGGTATTTTCACGTCAGAACCTGCCACACATGGCTCGCACTCAAGACCAGATTAGCGCCATTTCCCGTGGCGGCTATGTTTTGAAAGACAGCGATGGCCAACCTGAAGCTATCATCATTGCTACCGGTTCTGAAGTTGAGCTGGCGGTAAAAGCAGCGGAAGAGTTGACGGCTAAAGGACGGAAAATCCGTGTGGTCTCTATGCCTTCTACTAATATTTTCGACGCTCAAGATGCAGCCTATCGCGAGTCAGTATTGCCATCTGCCGTGACCAAACGTGTGGCTGTAGAAGCGGGTGTGACCATTGGTTGGTGGAAATATGTGGGCACCAACGGCAAGATCGTAGGCCTTGATCGCTTCGGTGAGTCAGCGCCAGCGGGACTACTCTTCAAAGAGTTCGGCTTCACCGTTGAAAACGTAGTCAAAAACGTAGAAGCAGTACTTTAATTTAAAAGTAATATATACACTATAAATTTGGCGAGGGTCCCCTTTTTATATCTGGATGAATCCAATTGCCCGTCCAGCCTTAAGGGGGCCCGATCCGTTTATTACGACTCATAGGTGAACAACGTGAAAAAGAATAATTTGACGACAGGCGTGCTTGCAGCGCTGCTGCTGGCAAGTCCTATAGTGGGAGCAGAAACAGAATATCCGGCATCCGATTTCAAACCGAAGGTTCTGTACAAGGACGCTGAATATAAGCATCAGGCTGCCGCCCCATCTGCCTCGGCTGCGAAATCCAAACCAGCTGCTGTAGAAACTGCTAAACCAGATCCAAACTATCCTGCGGCAACTTTCAAACCGCAAGTTGTTTATAAAGATGCCGAGTATAAGCACACTTCATCAGCTCCTGCTGCTCCAGCATCAAAACCAACTGCTTCTGAATCAGTTTCTGGTGGCGATACAGGATCTACTGGCGCAGTAGCTGCTGCAGAAAAGAAAGAAGATCAGTCAATGACTAACTATTTAGTTGGCTTAGGCGCATTTGCACTGGCTGGATTGTTTTTCTTTGGCAGAAAACCTAAAGCTCAAGCTGAAAGACCTGCTCCTGTATATACCAGAGACACTACGGGCGGACTTACCGGTGTTGCCAAATACCTGAAAGAACAGGAAGTCGCTTCAGCAACTGGCGTTACCAAATACCTGAATAAACAGACTGCGTCTGAAGAAGTGGTGACTGCTGCAGTTCCAGCGACTGGTGTTGCCAAGTATCTGGATAAAAAAGCAGAAGTAGATGCAACTGGCGTAGAAAAATATCTGCGCAAACAGGGTTAATACATACCTGAAATCCGGGGCATATCCGCTGCCCCGAATCCAAGAGAACTAGGTTCCTACTCAAGGCGAGAGTGCTTAAGTGGGCTCGATTGGTGTGTGACTGCCCCCGACTATTCGAGGGCAGTGGCCTTTTCTTGACGAGAAGCGGAAAATCCGCGCTTAAATGGCGTTTAGTTATCATTGACCAATAACTGATTCACGCCAGCATCCTGATCACGGATGAAAAAATCGTTGCTGGATCGCTTGAAGCCGCAATGATTCCATTCCGGAGCAGAACGTCACAAAGAAATTACAATCCCGATATTTCTTAACTTAGGATTGAGGTAAGATATGCTCACGGATTTACTTCAATGGTGAGTTGTCCGCTCACAGTCTAACTAGTGCATTCTTTATTATATTTTGATTATAATGAGCGGCTCTGCGGATTTTTTTAATTTGAAAACGAAAGGTACCATTTATGGCAAAGAACTTACTTGAACAACTGAGGGAAATGACCGTGGTTGTAGCCGACACAGGCGATATCCAGGCCATTGAAACTTTCAAACCACGCGATGCTACAACCAATCCTTCATTGATTACTGCCGCTGCTCAAATGCCTCAATATCAAAGTATCGTTGACGATACGCTGAAAGGCGCCAGAGCAACATTGGGCAGCAGCGCATCGGCAGCAGAGGTTGCTAATCTTGCTTTCGAACGTCTGGCTGTTGCTTTCGGGATTAAG
>CAYPJI010000179.1:3570-4806 GCA_964411045.1 uncultured Methylobacter sp.
GCGTTTCTACTGAAGTAGACGCACGTCTGTCTTATGACACTGAAACCACTATCGCTGTTGGCCGTCAGTTAATTAAGCTGTACGAAGAACAAGGTATCAACCGCGAGCGAGTACTTATCAAAGTTGCGGCAACCTGGGAAGGTATTCAGGCGGCGGCGGTGCTGGAAAAAGAAGGCATTCACTGTAACCTGACGCTGCTGTTCGGCATGCACCAAGCGATTGCCTGCGCCGAGAATGGCATTACCCTGATTTCTCCGTTTGTAGGACGTATTCTTGACTGGTACAAAAAAGATACCGGCCGCGATTCTTATGCACCTGCCGAAGATCCAGGCGTAATCTCAGTTACTGAAGTATATAACTATTACAAAAAATTTGGTTATAAAACTGAAGTCATGGGCGCCAGCTTCCGTAATATCGGCGAGATTACCGAATTGGCCGGTTGCGACCTGTTGACTATTGCTCCATCTTTATTGGGTGAATTGCAAGCTACCGAAGGCGAATTGGTACGCAAACTGGATCCGCAAAAAGCGGCCACTGCATCAATTGAAAAAATCACTGTGGATAAAGCCACTTTCGATCGCATGCATACCGAAAACCGTATGGCTAACGAAAAACTGTCGGAAGGTATCGACGGCTTCAAAAAAGCCTTGGAAACGCTTGAGAAACTGCTTGCAGACAGATTGGCTGTACTTGAAGGCTGATCCTTGAGTTTATCCGGCTTATCACACTAAAAGTCGAATAAAATTTGTTCATCACTCCCATACTTAGTATGGGAGTGATGGATCATACTAAATCCGCATTCTCATCGTTGGCTGGCGTTAAGCATAGCATTAACATCTTTATTGCATTTCCCGCAATCTCCACCTGCACCGAAACGCCGGTTAGGCCGCATGCGGTTGCAAATACCTATTTTCATAGTAGCCTGAATATATGAGCCGGTTGCAGCTTGGCAAATGCCAATATGCTTTGTTGATTCGTGCTTCTAAGGTTGAGCGGATTCATTGATTCTACGCCGTTTGACCTGCGCGGGATCTGCGGTGATCTGACGATAGACTTCCACGCGATCGCCTTCCTGGACAGTGGCGTCCAGTTTGGCGATTTTGCCGAAAATGCCGACTTTCTGCTTGCTTAAATCGATCTCAGGACAATGGACTAATAGCCCGGACAGATGGATGGTCTTTTCCACAGTACAATCATCAGGCACTTCCAGTCGCAGCCATAATTGCCTATCAGCCT
>CAYPJI010000180.1:0-4804 GCA_964411045.1 uncultured Methylobacter sp.
CCGGGTGACTGTCAAGGAATCCTATCCGGCATTTGGGCGTGTGGCGGAACTGGCTGCCGATTACGCCTTTGCAGGTACGGATGTCTACGATCTGGGCTGCGCTACCGGGACCACTCTAATCGGCATGAACACCTCGATCGCCGAGGATATTCGTTTCATCGGCATCGACGATTCCCCCGAAATGCTGAGTAAATGCCAAAGCAAACTGGAAGAAGCCGGATTTAAACGCCCTTTTGAATTACGCGTTGCGGACTTGAATCAACAGGTCGAAATTTCCAATGCATCAGTAGCGGTCCTGTGCCTGACGCTTCAGTTTATCCGTCCCATCAAGCGGGAAAAATTGCTGAAATCCGTTTTTGACGGCTTAAACAGTGGCGGCGCGCTGATCCTGGTGGAAAAAGTATTGGCTGAAAACAGTCGCTTCAACAGGGACTTCATCGAGTATTACTACAACTACAAGCGGCGCAATCATTACAGCGAGATGGAAATTTCGCAAAAACGCGAAGCCCTGGAAAATATTCTCATTCCTTATACGCTCAGCGAGAATATCGACCTGCTGCGCAATACAGGCTTCGCACACTGTGAAGTGTTTTTTAAATGGTATAACTTTGCCGGGCTTATTGCGGTGAGACAGTAGCGGGGCAAGATTGCCGGGCAGCGGCACCGAAAGCCACTGCCGCCCTTTTCTCCATCCGGCACCCTCCACGGCACGGCAACACCGTGGCATTAATCAATCGGTGCTGTCGGCCGTCAACCCGTGGAGGCTGTTCAGTATCTTACTTCCAGTCCCACCCAATAGGCTCTCGGCGCGCCGGGGCCGATGAACGTGCTGTTCAGCCAGTCCCTGGAATTGTAGTTCCAGCCGCTGGAGCCTATGGCGCCTCTTTCGGACGGTGAAAAAGGATTGACTCCCAGCCGTCCGGCCGTGGCGTAGTCGCGGTCGAACAGGTTGTTGATCATGCCGAAAAACGACACGCCCTTGGCGACTTCATAACGGGTTTTCAGGTTAAAGACGGCATAGCCGGCAATGCTGCCCGAGTCCTTGTACTGGCGCCCTTGGGTCAATACTTGCCTGGTTTTGTTTCTGTTAAAAGCATAAAAATGTTCATAGTCGCCTTGCGTATGCGCGTTGTTTTCGTTGCCGCGCACGAACGACGATGAATGCGCAATCATAGTCAGGCCCAGCATCCATTTCGGGGTGAGATGGACGTTCAGATTGGCGCTGATGTTATGCAGCGGTATGCCCGGCATGCGGTCGCCCGGGTTGATCTCGATCATGTCCTGCCCGGCTGCCAGCGGCCGGCCGGTCGAATCGTAGGGAATCTGTCTGGCTTCGTTCGGCGATAGTACGGCAGCGCTGCTGTTGTGCGGGCTCACCATGAACAGGTGCGACTGGAACGTCGCATCGGTATAACCGTAATTGACCTGAAGGTCGACGATGCCGACTTTGCCGGAAAAGCCGAACTCGATGCCCTGCCGCCGGGTATCGCCGATGCTGTCGAAGAAGCTGCGGTCGGCGGTAATGCCGACCAGGTAGATGTCGTCCTTGAGATCGGTCCGGTATAGGCCGGCGTTCCAGTCCCAGTCGCCGAACAGCTTGCCGCGCATGCCGAATTCGTAGGAGCTGGCGAAAATCTGCGGCAGATACGGGTCTCCGGACAAACTGGTCGGCAGCGTGCAGGAGCCGCCGATAGTCGCCAGGCTTTTCGGCACCATCTGCGTATTGTTTGGATCGGCGGGATTCTGCCGGACCAGGGAGCCGTCATAGGCGCAGCCCAGCTCCACGCTGGAGGGCACGCGGGTGCCTCGGCTCCAGTTGAAGAACAGGTTCAGGTGTTTCAGGTCTTCATAAGCCACATCCTGGTTCTTGAACGGCAGGTAACTGATGCCGGCGGAAGGATTGAACGATGTGTAATCGAAGGCATCCGAGGTCGGCGTGTCTCTGTGTTTGCCCAGGCCGAAATAAGGGTCCTGAGCCAGGTAGACTGTCTGCAGAAAGTCCCTGTCGGAATAGTTGGGTTCAGCCGGACAGGAGGCCGGATCGGTGCCATTGCAGAGAATCGTGTTCGGCCGGTAGGCATTGCGGTCCTGGTAGGCGCCCAGGCTTGCGGCGCCGGCGCGGGTGCGGGCCTGCATGCGGTTTTTCACGCGCGTGTAGTTGTAGCGGCCGGAAACGCTCAGATGCAGATTGTCGGAAGGCGAAAAGGTCTCGCTGAAATAACCGCTGAAGGTCGTGGATTTGCCGGCAAACGAGTTGTTCCGGATATCTTCCCGCGCGGCTGTAAAAATGGGATCGATATGGGCGGGATCGCTGTACACCCGGTGCGCGGCGTCGATCAAGCCCAGGCGCTGGCTGGTGTCAAAATCGGTGCGCGCGTAATCGACAGAGCCGCCCAGCATGAATTTATGCAGATCGTTGTTCCAGTTGAGCTGCAGAGACCCGCCGTCGGTCAGTTGCCCGATCGATGTCTTGCTGAGCACGCCGATCGGCGTGCCGTCGATGTAACCGGCCGGGGAGTCTTTCGGTTCCGTCGATATCGGCGGGGTGTTGTCGCCGGCCGCGCCGTTGCGCGGTCCGGCGATTGCGTTATATCTGATCTTGGTGCAGGGCTCTTCCATCGGCGGCGCGGGTATCAGGTAATTGTCATCTCCAAAGGCTAAATTTTCCTGATTCAGGGTGCTCGGCTCGATGATGAAGTCGCCATCCCGGTCCAGGCCATAGTCCTGGATGCCGTCCCCGTTCGCATCCGGGTAGCGGCAGACAGGGGTGCCGGATGGGTCGTCTCTGGGCGCCATGGGCTTGCTCTGGTCGCTGATCTCTATGTCCGAGAAATCCTCGTAAATGTCGCCGGCGACGGCCTTGCGGCTGCTGTCGCGGCGGTAAATCTGGCCGGTCAGGCTCCACTCGTCGTTAAAAAAGAATTCTCCGCCCAGCGTGTATTGCTGCAGTTCGTTTTCGGTGCTGTCCGGCGACGTGAACACCGACGCCGGATTCTGCCGGTAAAGATCGGTCGGAATCAGGCCGTTGCCCAGCAGTGTATTGCCGACCAGCAAACTGCTGAAACGGAGTGCGTAGTCGTCGCCGCGCAAATCGAAACGGGCAAATCCCTGCATGACCTGGGAGGGCGAGTTGACGCGCCAGCCTTCTTCATCAAAGCCGGTGAAAGCGATGAAACTGCCCAGCGTGCCGTTGTTCCAGCCGGCGGACAATTCACCTTTCTTGCGGTCCCACGAGCCGCCCTGAAAGCTCAGATTGGCTCCGGGATCGTCAAAGCCGTTTTTCGTGCGCAGCGACAGGGCGCCGCCCAGCGTATTCAGGCCGAACAGCGGGTTGGAGCCGGGAAAAACGTCCATGCTTGCCAGGGCATTCATCGGGATCAGATCCCAGTTCACGACATCGCCGAACGGCTCGTTGACGCGCACGCCGTCGAAAAACACCGACAGGCCCTGCGGCGTGCCGATCTGCGGCGAGGCGGAAAAGCCGCGGTAGGTGATATCCATCTGGAAGGGATTGCCCTGATAGTCGTTGACGTTGACCGATTGCAGGCGGCTGTTCATCAGATCGCCGAGGCTGGTTGCCATGGATTCCCGGATGTCCTCGCTGGTCACGGACTGTATGTTGCCGGGAATCTGTTCTCTGTCGAGCTGCAGGCCTTCCAAAGGGCCGAGCTTGGCGGTCGGCTTGCCGTTGATGGTGATGGTGTCGAGTTCGACGGCATCGGCATCCTCCGCCAGACACGGGGTCGTATTTGCCGACAAGGTGGCTGTGAGCAGGAGTAAACGGGATTTTTTGCCCAGCCTGAATGAACCGGGTGCGGGTTTCAAGGACATAACGACTGACTGTAAATGGGAATAGCTTGGTTGGGTTGGCACCGATTAAACAAGCCGGCCATTTTATTAGGCGGGTAAGGACATGAATATGGGAAAAATTCCCTTATTCGGTTGCAATACAAATACAGGAAAAATTCCTTGTCGCTCAGGTCTGTAAAGCCGCATTGCAGAAGCTCTGGGGCAGAATGGCAGATTAACCGGACAATTGAGCGGCGCCAATAAAAAAGCCGCTTGCACAGCGGCTTTCTATGATTTCGCCCTCGCCGGATCGTTTGAGCGCATTATTCAAACGATCCGGATTTTCAGACAACAATTAAAGGCTGCAACAGTGCAGCGGCCGAATTTTCCGGTTAGAGGCAGGCTGTTTCCCTGCTATTTTCAGCTCGCGGACGTTGGAGCGGCAGATAGTCCTGCCTGGAACGCAGGCGCCATTGCAGTGTGTCCATGACATGCCCGCTATACCACGCATCGCCTTTTTATGGTTGGGAGCATGCCCCCCCGACACCACATTGGACATCATTAAGCGATTTAATCTTGCCTTCGTAAAAACCCACATCATTCCATGTCTCCATTGAAGCTGGCGTCCATTTCTCACCCCAGGAATAACTTGAATACTTCCCGGGATTTATTAAAATCGGATGACAGCCTGCCAATTCAACCACCTGATCATAGGTCATGCCTACTTCGACCTTGGCTAACTGGGCATCCTCAGGGCGGCAAGTGGAAATAGGAGCATTAGGATAAAGATCCTCGGAAGCGGTATTAGGATCAGGATATGGCTGCCCGGCATCTGCTAATACCTGATTACAAAACATGCCTTTCACTGTTTCGCCATCGTCTTGTGTATAAGTGGCCTCAACAAAGGCGGTGCAGTTTTGACTATTGTAAACCTCACGCGGCGTAGTGTCCTGAGGTGGTGTAGTGTCCTGAGGCGGCGTAGTGTCCTGAGGCGGCGTAGTGTCCTGAGGCGGCG
>CAYPJI010000181.1:0-1642 GCA_964411045.1 uncultured Methylobacter sp.
AATTCAAGGGTTCAACAATATTTGGGTATCTCCCCGGAATCCAATAAGAGCCAAAGCGTTTTATTATCGTCGATTTTCTGGATCAGTTCAGGGAAGTTATTTCTGGCGGTATCCTTACTTCTTATCATCGTGTTTCGACATAGACAGCATATGCGCCATTTTTTTTACTTTGGTTTTTAGGTACTCCAGATTGTCATCATGCGCTGCGGCTTCAATCGGAATGCGGCCGGCGACGTTGATGCCAAGCTTCTTTAACTCGTTAATTTTTTTCGGATTATTAGTGATCAGCTCGATCGACTTTACCTTCAGCTCATTCAGCATGAGTGCCGCGATGCTGTATTCCCGTTCATCGGCCAGATGCCCCAGGTGTATATTGGCGTCGACGGTATCCATGCCCTGATCCTGAAGGTTATAGGCTTGCAGCTTTTTCAGCAGACCGATGCCCCGGCCTTCCTGCCGGAGATAAATCAGGATGCCGAAACCGGCCTCGTCGATCAGTTGCAGCGCCATATCGAGCTGTTCGCCGCAATCGCAGCGGCGTGAACCCAGAACATCGCCGGTAAAGCACTCGGAATGAATGCGAACAGGCACGTTTTCCTTGTCGGCAACGTTGCCTTTAATGAAGGCAACATGCTCTTTTTTATCGATATTATTGCTGTAATAATGCAGGATAAACTCGCCGTGTCGGGTCGGAATACGGGTTTGTACTAAGTTGTCTAGTTTTACTTTCACGTATATGGCTAATTTTGATAACAATTTATATTTTACCCAATTCAACTGCGATTGAGCTAAAAAGTTTTGCCGGCTATCATGTCTTGCCGTATTTTCAGCGCTTTAAAAAGCGCCTCTAACCGGCGTCATCTGCACAGCCGAGGATGCAGCCCTGTCTTAACAATTAGAATATTATAAATCTCTAAAGTTTATTTTTTAATTTATCCGTACAACGCTAACGCACTTTTCCTGACCTTATTTCTTTTGCCAACCTTAATAATATCGATCTGATCAGCTTCGCAACGTGTCCAAAATTTATAAAATATTTGCTTACGGCAGTTTAATCAACCAACAGTCATTGACCCGGACCGTGCCCGAGGCGCGCAATATCATGCCCGTGAAGACACATGGCTTGAAGCGGGTTTTCAATCTGGCGTCGACTTACCGCTATGATGAGCGACGCCGGGTCGCCGTTTGTGTCTTGAATGCCGAAGATGCCGAGCCGGAACAGGTCATGAACGGCACATGCTTCGAAATGGATGAACAATCGCTGGATCGTTTGCTGGAGCGGGAAAAAGGCTATGATTTCTGCCGGATCACAGCCAGCCATTATCATGATGAGGCGGATATCTTTGACGCCTATTATTTCAAAGCCCGCGACTTCGAGCCTTACCGCTATTTATCGGCATCAAAGGCTCAAGCCCATTATCTGAACTTGTGCCTGAGCGGCTGCGCGGTTTTCGGTCAGCCCTTTGTCGATGGCTTTATCGGCAGCACATCGTTTTGGGATATCGATGAGGAGGGGCAGAAGTCCATATGGCAGGGGCGTTTCTGAAAGGCTTAGCCCCCGGCCATCACTTTCGCGCTTCAATCAACTTGATAATATCGCTGCTGTGCTCATCGACACGCACAGATTTAAAAGGGCAGGCTT
>CAYPJI010000181.1:1652-4802 GCA_964411045.1 uncultured Methylobacter sp.
CGTTTTTGACAGTCTGCCTGTTGATATTGGCGCCGACCAGAGTCACTACGATCGGGTTAAGCAGATTCATGGCGCCTGCGATCACGGTGTTTGAGCTCAAGACGTGTTCCAGCAACAACACCTGCCCGCCCGGCTTGCAGACACGGTAAAGTTCCTTCAAGCCTTTTATCGGCGACGGCACCGAGCAAAAAACGAAGGAGGCGATAACGGTATCAAAACTGTTATCGGCAAAGTACAAGGATTGGACGTCCATTAAGTCCAGTTCCACGCTGACCTGCTTCCTGCCGCGTTTGCGCTTAGCCTCACTCAGCATCTTTCCGCTGAAATCGATGCCGGTTATGCGGGCGTCCTTCGGATAGTAATCAAAGTTCTTGCCCGTGCCTACGCCGACTTCCAGAATATGGTGTCCATCCACCCTATCCCATAGCCTTTTGCGCCAGCTTTTGAAAAACAAGCCTTCCATGACCGCCTCCATGCCGTCAAAAAATGGAGCAATCCGGTCATAGCGTTTTCTGATATCGGCACTGTTCGGCTTCATGATAAGCTCGTTTAAAATAAATTAAAGATTGTAACCGATATTGCTATTTCACGGACTCAGACAAAAGTGCGGTTTTATGCGGCTCCTGGTCCTGCAGAACATAGTCGTCGCCGATCTCAAGCGACGAGCTGGTCAGCCGGCTCAGCCAAGCCTCCGCAGTCAGCTTATTAGTGTTCAATATCAGGTTAGGAAAGAAGCCAAACAGCAGCACCAACACGGCCGGCACACATAGCAAGGCCAGTTCGCGCTTTCGCAGGTCCTGCAACTGACTGACGCTGGCATGCACGACGGGGCCGTAAAACGCGCGGCGTATAAAGGACAACATATAGGATGCGCCCAGGACCGCACCTATCAAGGCGGCAATGCCCAGGCTCGGATGCGCATTCAATGCCCCGATAATCAACAGCAGTTCCGCCGGGAAACCGCTGGCGCCCGGCACGCCCATGCTGGCAATGGCGAACAAAAAGAAAAAGGCCGTCAACCGCGGCATGACTTTTGCCAGGCCGCCCAGATGAATAACCTCAGTGCTGCCCAGGCGGTGCTGGATAAAGCCCGCTATCAGCATCAGGCAGCTGGCAATCAGGGTAAAATTGAGCAATTGAAAAACCGCGCCTTGAAGCCCCTGCATGTTCAGCGTTGCAATGCCGACGATCACGAGGCCGACATGGCTGATGCTGGCATAGGCCAGTAAACGGCGCAGATTGGTTTGCTGCAAGGCGATCATGGCGCCGTAAACCAGCGTAATGGCACCCAGAATACCCAGCACCCAGCTGTACTCAACCGCGGCGACAGGCGCCAGCGGCATGGTATAGCGCAACAGGCCAAAGGCGCCCAGCTTGAGGCCGGTCAGCAAGGCCGTCGTATGCGCGGGCGCCTCCATGGCTGTCGTCGGTAGCCAGGTATGAAAAGGCACTAACGGCGCCTTGACGGCAAAACCCGCCAACAATAACAGAAAAATGATCGTCTGCCATTTTCCCGGAATCGGGGTATCCAGCAGAACAGGCAAACTGAAAGTCAAATTCTCGGGCACGCTGCCGTGCATCTGAGTCGCATGGTTAACGGCCAGCATGATGATGGCGAATAACAGCGGCACGCCGCCGAAGAGCATGAACAGCGTGTATTTCATTGCCGCGCCGCGGCGCTGAGGTCCTATGCCCCATAAGCCGATCAGGAAGAAAATGGGCGGCAGTGTCAGTTCCCAGAACAAAAAGAACAGTACCATGTCCAGCGCCACAAAGACCCCCATGGTGATGCCTTCCAACGCCAGCAATAAGGCGAAATGGAACCGCGGCAGATATTGTATCGAATGCCACGATGCGACGATCGCCATCAGCGTCAACAGCGCCGACATCGGTAAAAACAACACGGAAATACCATCGATGCCAACCAGGTACTCAATATTAAGCGTCGGGAGCCAGGCATGCCGTTCAATCAACTGAAAGCCGCCATCCTCCGCATTAAACAGAGAAACGACGATAAGCGTTGCGGCGAGTTCAAGCACTGCAGCCGTTAAGGCGATTTTCTTGGCCAGGTTGCTATCGCTGGCGACGCTGGTAGCCAGCGCGCCCAACAAAGGCAGCGCCATCACCAGACTTAATAAGGGAAAACCGGTTTCACTCATATTACTTACTCTTTAATATTGGCATGGCCGCTTTTTCGATCGGTTCAGCCGCCGCTTCAACCGTGCGATGTTGTTCATTATGCATGGGATAGGCCTGGCTTATAACAGCCACCTCATCGTCTATAAAATCCAGAATAGGCGTCGTATCAAAACCGGTGCCGATCAGCAATGCACAGATCGTGATGGTAATGATGCGTTCCTTCATGACCGGATGATGGATACTGCGATAGGGCCGCACGGAGCGCTTGGTGCTGGTCATGAACATGCGCTGGAACATCCAGAGCAGGAAAGCCGCAGCCAGCACGTTACCGCTCAGAATAGCGACAGCCACCAGCCAGCCGCGTTCCTGAATCGTGCCCTCAATGAGCAGATGCGCCGCATCGAAGCCAGGCGTACCGGGCATGACCATCGTGCTCAAAGCGGCAATCAGAAACAGCAGCGCGATCGTGGCATTGGTATCGAATAACCCGCCCAAACGCGGAATAAAAGCCGTGCGCGTCCGCTCATAAATCAAACCGACGCTGAACAGCATGCCGGCCGTCGCCAGACCGTAAGCCAGAGACAACAGGATAGTGCCTTCCAGCCCCTGCTCATTAAAGCAGAACATGCCGATCACCAGCATGCCGGTATGGCTGATAACGGCAAAAGCCAATAGGCGGCGGATATTGATTTGCATGAGCGCCAGCAAAGCGCCGTAAAAAATGCTGATCAATCCCAGCGTAACGACAAAATCGGACCATTCTTCGGCAACGCCCGGGATGATTGGCAGGATAAAGCGGATAACGGCATAAATCCCCAGCTTTAACCCGACCAGGAAAATGGCGACGCTCGCCACGGTGCCCTGTTCGGCCAGTGCCGGCAGCCAACCGTGAAACGGAAACAGCGGCATGCGAATGGCAAAACCGTAGAACAACAGAATAAAAATCAGAATCTCATCATGTAAATAGGCATTATTCTGCTTGATCGTGAGCCAGTCGAAAGTCAGCGGGTG
>CAYPJI010000182.1:0-4773 GCA_964411045.1 uncultured Methylobacter sp.
CATTGGCCGAATAGCCGGTAATGGTGTTCACGGGACTGTCGAAGTCGGCCTTGTCCAACAGCTCCGTCAGGCTCGGGTCCTGGCCCACGACCTGCCGCAACGCCGCCTTGTTGTCAGCGGGCAGCGCATCAAAGAATTCCTGTCGGGCCACGACGCCCAGGCTGCTGCGGCCGTTGCTGAACGGTATCAGCCAGAACCAGACATCTTCATGGTCGGGGTGCACGGTAATGCGGATCTTGTTGCGGTCGAAGCGCGCATCGGCATCGATGCGGTCTTCGATATGCGTGAACAACGCCTGCCGGACCGGAAAGCCCGAAGGCGACTCCAGATCCAGCAGTTTCGGCAGGATGCGCCCGAAACCGCTGGCGTCGAGCACGAAATCGGCTTCACAGGTCGACAATTCGCCCGACGCATCGCGCACGGTCAGCTTCGGCTTGGCTGCCGATAAATCGGCCTCCAAGACCTCCAGCTGCCAGCGGATCTCGACGCCCATGCGCTCGGCTTCCTGCGCCAGCAGCCTATCGAATGCCCCGCGCTGTACCTGGAAGGTCGTGCCGATGCCGGCGGTAAACTTGTCTTCGAAGGAAAAATCGGTGTATCTGCAGCCGCGCACGAACGAGGCGCCGTCCTTGTATTGAAACCCGGCATTGACGACGGCCTCCAGCATGCCGGCCTCCTTGATGAATTCCATGCATTGCGGCAACAGGCTTTCACCGATGCTGAAGCGCGGAAACAGGTTACGCTCCAGGATCGTGACGCGATAGCCCTTGTTCGCCAGCAGGGCGCCGGCGATGCTGCCCGAAGGCCCGGCGCCGATAATGATGACGTGGTGAGGATGGCTGTTTTGAATATTGGCGCCTTGCTGCTGACCTGCTGATGACATGATTAAATGCCTACGACCTGATAAAAATCGCCAATTATACCATGAATAGATCTTGCGAAATCAGGGGCATCGATTGCTTTTCCGGCCAGAATGGTTATCGATTCTTTTTCTGTCGACAGTCAAATCATTGGCGCGGCTTTAAGGCGGTACGGGCTGCAGCTTCCATCGATAAAAACCGATTCTCCGCAATCGCGTCGCATGAAAAAAAATGACTGCCGCTTAAAATCCACTTTATGACGTTGACTGGCCATTGATTATATAATGGCCAGTTGCAGTTATTATTCTAAAAATTAAGGCTCTTTAATATGGATTTAGCGTATATCGTTTCGGGCTTGCTGGTCGGAACTTTAGTCGGATTGACCGGCGTGGGAGGCGGCTCGTTGATGACGCCGCTGCTGGTTTTCCTGTTTGATTTTGCCCCGAAAACGGCGATCGGCACGGATTTGTTGTTCGCGGCCATTACCAAAACCGGCGGTGTGCTGGTTCATCACAACAAGCATCAGTCGGTCGAATGGAAAATCGTCGGGCTTCTGGCATTGGGCAGTCTGCCGACCTCGCTGACGGTTGTTTATTTGCTGACCTATGTGATGGAAAAGAATGACGGCGTCACGCAACTGATGACCACGACATTGGGAGTGACGCTGATTTTAACGGCCATATCGCTAATTTTCCGTAGCGTTTTTACCCGCAAAAGCCATGAAATTGCATTGCAGCGCAAGACGCACCATGAGCGCTTCGGGCGCTGGCAGAGCCCTCTCACGGTTCTGACCGGCATCGTTCTGGGCGCGCTGGTCACGCTGACTTCGGTAGGCGCGGGCGCGCTGGGCACGGTGACTTTATTATTCCTGTATCCGCGCCTGGCGACCGTGCGCATCGTCGGCACCGACCTGGCGCACGCGATTCCGCTGACGGCCGTCGCAGGGCTCGGGCATATGCACATGGGCAATGTGGATCCGGTATTGCTGGGCAGCCTGCTGGTCGGCTCCCTGCCCGGCATTTACGTCGGCAGCTATTTCAGCGCCAAAATTCCGGAAAAGGTACTGAGACCCATGTTGGCGAGCCTTTTGATATTAATTGGCCTAAAATTCGTCTTGTAAGCCGAGACGAGCGCGAAGCGAGCGGCACCGCCGCCGCTCTCCGAAAAGGCTGCCCGCGCTTTCGAGCATGGCAGCCTTCAATTTTTCCTGGTCCAGTATTTCCATTTGGCAACCGCGAACTTTCGCGCTTCCTCCAGCAGCAGCATCGCCAGCGCAAACGGCAGGATGAACAGCCACACATCAGGCGCCAGCGGCAGCGTGCCGAATATCAAATTGCCCCAGGCTGTGTAGTCGATGATGATGATCAGCACGATTTCCAGGACGATGCCCCCAAGGATGATCCGGTTGTCGAAGGCGGGCGCTCTGAATACACTGCGCCCCGGCGTCTTGCACAGAAACACGTTGACGATCTGCATGACGATGATGGCGCTGAAGCAGGCGGTCGTGGCCTTAAGGTACAAGGGATCCTGGCTGTCCCGTCCTTCACCCCATTGCCAGCCGCCGCTATACAGCACATAAAAGTAAGCCGCCATGGCGGCAATCGCCTCCATTACCCCTAGAAAAAAATAGGCGCGCGTCAGCAGGCGCCAGTCCAGCAGTCTTTCCTCGCGCGGCCGCGGCGGCTTGGCCATGTTGCCTGGCTCGGGCCTTGCCGCGCCCAGCCCCAGGGCCGGCAGCATATCCGTTCCGAGATCGACGGCCAGAATTTGGATGATGGTCAAAGGCAAGGGGATTTTGAGCAGCGCAAAGGCCAGATAGGGTACGACCTCGGGAATGTTGGAGGTCAGGATATAGGTGAGGAATTTGCGGATATTCTCATAAACGGTACGCCCCTCCTCGATGGCTGCGACAATGCTGGCAAAATTGTCGTCGAGCAGGACCATATCGGCTGCCTCCTTGGCCACGTCCGTGCCCACCATGCCCATTGCGATGCCGATGTCCGCGGTTTTCAGAGCCGGCGCATCATTGACGCCATCGCCCGTGACTGCGACAACGTGTTTTTTCTTTTTTAGCGCTGTGACGATGCGCATTTTCTGGTCGGCCCCGACCCGCGCAAAAATGAGGTCCGGCGCATCCAGGACCAGGCGCAGTTGGATGTCGGACAATCTATGCAACTGTTCGCCGGTAATCACGATCGGGTTGTCAGTCTGGATCTGGCCAATCTGCCGGCCTATCGCCTGGGCCGTATGCGGATGATCACCCGTTATCATGATGACCTTGATGCCGGCAGCCCGGCACTTACTTATAGCGGCCGGCACCTCGGGCCTGGGCGGGTCTTCCAGCCCGACCAGCCCGGCGAGGATCAGGTCCTTCTCCTGCGCCGGCGCATTGTGGCTGTCCTCCAGCATCCGCCATGCGAACGCCAGTACGCGCAGCCCTCTGCCTGCCATATCTTCCTGCGCATTCAGATACGCTTGCTGGGCATCCTGCGTTATGGGTACGCTCCCGGCTGCCATCTGTATTTGCGAGCACAACGGCAGCAGCGCTTCCAAGGCGCCTTTGCAATACAGCACGATGCCGGTCGGCATATGATGGATCGTGGACAGGCGCTTGCGATCGGTATCAAATGGTACTTCATTGATCTTGGGATAGCCGCGAACTTCACCCAGGCAAGTCTTAGCCATGCGCACCAGCGCGATTTCCATAGGATCACCCATTAATTGCCACTTGCCGTCGAGCTGGGTTTCCTTTAGGTTATGGCACAGCAGCGCGTCTTCGAAGAGCCGGCGGTGCGCATGTGCCAGTTCCGGTTGCCGCTGTACCGCCGTCGGCGTCAACATCTGCCCATCCAGGAAAAGTGCACTGACCGCCATGCGGTTCTCCGTCAGCGTGCCGGTCTTGTCGGTGCAGATCACGGTCGCCGAGCCCAGCGCCTCCACGGAAGGCAGGTGCCGGATCAGGGCATTGCGCCTGGCCATGCGCTGTGTGGCCATAGCCAGCGACAGCGTGACCGTCGGCAGCAGGCCCTCCGGCACGTTGGCAACGATAATGCCAATTGCGAAAATGAAGTTGTCCCAGAACGACATGTGCATGATGCGCCCGATCAGGAAAAACACCAGGCCCAGCGTGACGGCCAGGATCGCGATCAGGCGGCTCAGGCGCACGATCTCGCGCTGCAGCGGCGAGCGGGTTTTGCTCGCGGTCTGGGTCAGATGGGCGATTTTGCCGAATTCCGTGTGCATACCGGTTGCAAACACCAGGGCCCGGCCCTCGCCCGAGACGACCGACGTACCAGCCAGCAATGTATTGCGGCTGTGTTCCAGGCGTTCTTCGGAGGAAGGCAGGGCATCGCGCGCCTGCGGTCGTGATTCGCCGGTCACGGTGGCGTTATTGACGCGCAGCGAGAACGCTTCCAGCAGGCGGCAGTCAGCCGGCACGTTATCGCCTTCCTGCAATAAAATGACGTCGCCCGGCACCAGGTCAGCCGCGAAAATCAATCCGACCTTGCCGTCCCTGACCACCTTGACATGTTGGGGCAGCAGTTTCTGCAGTGCGGCGATGGCGCGTTCAGCGCGGTACTGCTGCCAGAAAGAGAACAAGCCATTGATAACGATAACGCCCAGGATGGCATAGCCCAGCATGGCCATGCCCTCGTCTGGATGCCGGGATTCGGCGAAAAACGCCAGCCCCGCCGCAATCCAGAGAATCAATGCGAAAAAATGCAGAAATTCCTGGGCAAACAGCAGCAACACCGATGGCTTTTTTGTTTCCTCGATGCGGTTGAAGCCGAATTCGTGCAAACGTGCCTCGATGACCGCATCCTTTAGTCCATCCTGACTGGAATTCAAGCTTTCCAGAGCTTCTTCGGGGGTGAGGTGATGGATTTTCATGGCTGTATCGAAAGAAGCGGAC
>CAYPJI010000183.1:0-2027 GCA_964411045.1 uncultured Methylobacter sp.
CATTGGCTAATGCGACCAAAACCGTCCCCATGATGACCACCATCACGCCCAGATGGCTGGTTCACTTGCTGCACTGGGTGCCGGTCGAGGCGGGTATTTACCGCGTCAACAAGGTCAAGAACGAAACCGGCGTCGCGGTGGATTGTTCCAATCTTGACGAGCGCGAGCTGCCGCAGACCTTCGTCGACTATGAAGCCTGGGGGCGCGAGTACCGGCTGGGCGCGGTCAACACCGTGCTGGACATCCACACCCGCGTATCTGACTTGTACAGCAGTCCGCACAACCAGATCCAGGAACAATTGCGCCTGACTATCGAAACCATCAAGGAGCGTCAGGAAAGCGAGCTGATCAACAACCCCGAATACGGCCTGCTCAGTAACGTGGCGCCCTCGCAGAAAGTGCAGCCGCGCGTCGGCACGCCCATACCCGACGACATGGACGAGCTGATCACCAAGGTCTGGAAGCAGCCCGGCTTTTTCCTGGCTCATCCGCTTGCGATTGCCGCTTTCGGCCGCGAATGCACGCGCCGCGGCGTGCCGCCGGCTACCGTGACGCTGTTCGGCTCGCCGTTCCTGACCTGGCGCGGCATTCCGATCATTCCGTGCGACAAGCTCAAGATCGTCAACGGCAAAACCAATATCCTGCTGATACGCACCGGCGAGAGCCGTCAGGGCGTGGTCGGGCTTTATCAGCCGAACCTGACCGGCGAGCAAAGCATGGGCTTGTCGGTGCGGTTCATGGGCATCAATCACAAAGCCATTTCGTCCTATCTGATCTCGCTCTACTGCTCATTGGCGGTGCTGACTGACGACGCCATCGCGGTGCTCGAGAACGTCGACGTGGGCAAATACTATGATTACAGCTATGACTACAAGTGATTTTGATGCCCGGAATGCCTCTGCGGCGCCGGAACTGTCGGCCGAGCAACTGGAGCGCATGGCCAATGCCCTGTTTTCGGCCCTGCCCGGCGACGGCGATGCGGCCGGCATAGCATCGCAGCAGGCCACCGAGCACCCGAGAGCGATGAACTGCGCAACAAGACTGGCCGGGCTGCTTAACCCGGCCGACGCTGCGCCGTCCATACCGGGCGCGCCCGGCGAAGACGAGATGCTTAAGGAACTCGCCCGGCAGATAGCGACAGTCGACCATGCGCCTTTGAACGGAACATCCGGTTCGTCGTTTTATTTTCTCGATGGCATCATGCCGTTCGGCCGCAGCCCAGAAGCGCCGGGCGTCGGCAATGCCCATCCGCCTTTCGATGTGCATGCCGTGCGCCGCGACTTCCCGATTCTGCGGGAGCATGTCAACGGGCGGCCTCTGATCTGGCTGGACAATGCCGCGACAACCCAGAAGCCGCAGTGCGTGATCGATCGCATCGGGTATTTCTATCAGCATGAAAACTCCAACATCCACCGCGCCGCGCACGAACTGGCGGCGCGCGCCACCGATGCCTACGAGGCGGCGCGCAATACGGTTGCCCGCTTCCTGCACGCGCCGTCCAGCGATGAAGTTGTGTTCGTGCGCGGCGCCACCGAGGCGATCAATCTGGTCGCCAAGTCCTGGGGGCGCCAGCATATCGGCAAGGATGACGAGATTATCGTCACTTGGTTGGAGCATCACGCCAACATCGTGCCGTGGCAGCAGCTGTGCGCCGAGACCGGCGCCAAGCTGCGGGTTGCGCCTGTCGATGAGGATGGCCAGGTGCTGCTGGACGAGTATGAGAAGCTGTTCAGCTCGCGCACGCGGCTGGTCGCCTTTACGCAGGTGTCCAATGCGCTCGGCACCATTACGCCGGCCCGGCAGATGGTCGAAATCGCCCGTCGCCACGGCGCGCGCGTGCTGATCGATGGCGCGCAGGCCGTGTCGCACATGCGCGTGGACGTGCAGGCGCTGGATTGCGACTGGTATGTGTTTTCGGGCCATAAAATCTACGGGCCGACCGGAATCGGCGTGCTTTACGGCAAGCAATGCCTTTTGGAGCGAATGCCGCCATACCAGGGCGGTGGCGGCATGATTCGCAGCGTCAG
>CAYPJI010000183.1:2037-4757 GCA_964411045.1 uncultured Methylobacter sp.
GGGCCATAAAATCTTTGGGCCGACCGGCATCGGTGCGTTGTACGGCAAGCGGGACGTGCTCAACGGCACAGTGCCCTGGCAGGGCGGCGGCAATATGATCAAGGATGTCACGTTCGAGCATACGCAGTACCATCAGGCGCCGTCGCGCTTCGAGGCCGGCACGGGCAATATCGCCGATGCGGTAGGGCTGGGGGCCGCGCTGGAGTACATGGAAAAGCTCGGCATGGACAATGTCGGCCGTTACGAGCATGAACTGCTGGTCTACGCCACGCGCGGGCTCAAGACCATTCCGGGCCTGCGCCTGATCGGCACGACGGCCGACAAGGCCAGCGTGCTGTCCTTCGTGCTTGAAGGCTTCACGACGGAAGAGGTCGGTTCGGCGCTGAACAAGGCAGGCATTGCCGTGCGTTCCGGCCATCACTGCGCGCAACCCATCCTGCGCCGTTTTGGCATCGAAGGCAGTGTGCGTCCTTCGCTGGCGTTTTACAACACGTTCCAGGAGATCGACGCGCTGGTCGAAACTGTGCGCGCCATTCAAAGCAAAAGACCCATCTGAAGTACCGAGGGTAGACGCTTCAGCAGAGATTGCCGCGGCTGAAGCGCTTTTTGCGAGATGACATGGAATTGTTTTACCGACGCGGCCCCATTGCAAGGCGCTGTTTCTGATCTGTTGAGAAGAAAATATTAAGCAGTTTCTAAAAGTTGTAGTAACACTCTTTATAAGGATTTTGACAACAGGCGGCGAGCCGCCTGTCGATATCAGAAGCAACCGATTACTTGTTTCCGGCCTTGAGATGCTTGACGGCTTCTTCAGCGGCTTCAGTCGCCACTTCGGAATGTCCCTGTTTGCCGTGTTCAATGGCGCTTTCCAGTGATTTTACGCCTTCATCTATATGCTTTTTGGCTTCTCCCTGGGTAGCCTCGGCGCTTTTCCGGGCATGTTTCAGCGCTTCTTCCGCATGCTCAACCAGAACGGAAGCATGTCCGGCCTTGCCATGCGTTGCCGCAGTATTGGCGTGTTTCAGAGCTTCGTCCGCATGCTGTTCGGCAAAAACGCTTGTGCTCAATAAAAGCAATAAGCTTGTCCCCATTAATTTAAAAATTTTCATATTTGACCTGTTTTAAATAGTTAGTAAACGAAAAGTATTTTTGTATCAGGTTGAGGCTTGGTATGGCCTTGCATTCTCATGACCGATGCCGGTCATCTAAAAGCCAGGCTATTTTTCGGCACCCCCCAGGTTGATGTTTCTTAAATTCTATTTATGGCGCTGTTCTCCATGGTGCTGTCGCAATTCCTCCCATCTGGCCAGCTGCTGCGTGGTCAGAACCTGATTGATGGCCGCTTGCGATTCCTCGTGCAGAGCCTGAATCTTTTCACGCTGCTGGCTGAAAATTCCCTCCAGCTTGGCTTGCTGGTCTTTCGTCAACTCAAGCGCTTTGCTCAGTTGCTCAAAGCCGTGACCATGATGATGCCAGCTTTCGGCATGTCCTTGTCCGGGAACGGCAAAAGCCGTGACAGGAAGGGTCATCGCAAGGGATAAAAGCAGGGTTTTCTTATTCATATTGTTTCTCCGTTGATTGAATAGTGGCAGGCTCTTTTCCCGGAAGCAGATCCATGAATCAATTCATCTGAGGTCATTATGAAAAATCCCGCAAATGCTCCGGCGAGCCATTGATCAGCTCTTGGCCTGAAACGGATGGACGGAGGTTGATTTCTGGGCCAGTACATCAACGGCTCTCGGCTCGCCTGCGACCGCGCGTTTGATGGCCAGACGCGTCGCTTCGTAATTGAACGCCTGGATTTTTGCATCGTCTTCGGCCAGCCAGTGAATAAAAACGCCCACGGAAATAAAAATGTCGTCAGCTTCATCAATGGGCAAAATGTCATCCTCGACCGCATCGGCAACTGCCAGCGCTACGCCTCTTTGCGCGGGGCCGAACAATTGCGTGGCCTGTTTGCCGTTTTTGATGGTTACCTTGTTGAATAGCACCGTGGCCGGCTTTACCAATAAATTAGGCGCCACGACGGCCAGCAGGGTGGTAAAGCCGTCTTTGTTGTTGGTCAAGGCATTGGCAAACGCCGTTTCAGCGCTGCTGCCGCGGGGGCCTAATATCAGGTCAATATGAGCCACTTCACTGCCTTCCCCTACCAGCGCTTCGCCAATATGCAGCTTATTAATTCGAGCCATTTTTCTACTCCGTTTGTATTGTTGAAAGCGTTTCCTGTTGCCCGGAATACGCACCCATCAATAACTAAGCGGTTTTCATGCCAATTATGATAAAACTCGATAAATCAAGGCAGATACGGATAAGGCATCCATATCTGCCTTGTGCTGGCTGCTGCTAATTCAACCTGAGTTGCTGAATGGGTGTTTCAGAAGAAGCAGTGCGACAGGATGGAGCATTATGATCAAAATCAAACATATGCTTTGGAGAACTATGGCCTTGACGTAAATAGTGATGGTTTCGTCATTCGCCATTTTGGTATTACTCTACTCTTGCGCCGACGTTTGACGGCATTGCCAGGACATAGCATCGTTTTGCACACAGACTCATTGCCGCATGATCGGAGATATTCATGACTGAATCCAAACCCAAACCTGCCGTAGTATTATTCATCGTCATGCTGGTATCTCTGCCCGTCTTTTCCGATACCACTCTTCATCACACTCCGCCTTTTGTGCCGACGGGCATGGCGCCGTTGGGAGATGACCGTCTAT
>CAYPJI010000184.1:0-1550 GCA_964411045.1 uncultured Methylobacter sp.
CGGCGCAAGGTGGAATCGGTCGGGTAGGGATTGTTCAGTGCTTCGCGCTCGGCCTGCAAATGCGTCAGATAGTGCCGCCTGAGCACGGAATCCTCCGGGAGCCAGTCTGCCGGCAGTTCTTCGCGAGCGGCTACCGGCGCCGGTTTCGGGGCTTCGGCAACCTTGGCAGCTTCCGCAACAGTGGCAGGCATTTCCTCGTGAACAGGGGCTGGAGCCGGCTCTGCCTTCGGGACTTCGGCTATTCTGGCTGTTTCCGCAACAGCCGCGGAAGCCGTCTCGCGCGCAACGACTGGAACAGGCTCTGCTTTCTGTTCCTCGGCGGCATGATAGCGTCTGTCATCGATACCGGAATCACGTCTGTCAACGGAAGACTGGGCACTATCTGAAATCTGGAAACTGCTTTCCGCCTGCACATTGAGCGCATCCTTCCGGCTTGCCGCGGCGGCAGGCGCGCTTTCGGGGCTTTTCGGGCTTGGCTTTGCCGCACTGCTTCTGGCCGCCTTTTGTTTGATCCAGTAGCGTTTGGCAGCCCAGAATATAAGAATGAGTGCCAGCGCAGCCAATCCGACCACTATATGTACCGTTTGCATAATGTTTACCCTCTCTTAAATTTATCGATTAAACCCGCCATATTTCTTCCGCTGAAGCTTGGCCGCCTTTTTTAAACAGGCCGGGCTTATTGTTCAAGCCAATGTCACCTTCTGACCCTGAGCGGCGGACTGCAAGGCCGCGACAATTGTCTTGCAATTGATTTTGGCATCGTCGAACGACAGCAGCGGCGGCTTGCCGTTCAGCACGCAATCGCTGAAATGCTCGATTTCCAGCCGAAAATGGTTGGCCGCCGGCAGGCGCTCCTCGCATTGCTGCCCATCTTCGGTCCACCAGGAAAGCACCGGCACATCGCCGGGCAGCTGCCAAACCGTATGGCATTTAACGCCGCCTTTCGTGCCGATCACCTCGTATTCGCACCGGCGCGCTCTTTCAAAACTGAAATCGATATGAGCGAATCTGCCATCGCCGAAATCCATGATGCCGCTGGTCGTAATATCCGCCCCGTTTTCGACATACCTGGCCATGGCCGTTACCGCCAGCGGCGCATGATCGAAAAACAGCCGCGCGGAATGAATCGCATAACAACCGATATCCCACATGGCGCCGCCTCCGCGCCCGACGCTTTCGGCCAGCCGATACATGCGCGCGGGCCGCATCATGAACGAATAGCTGGCGCGCACCGACCGGATCTCGCCGATGAGGCCCGAGCGGATCAGTTCCAGCACCCGCGCATGCTGCGGATGAAAGCGGTACATGAAGCCTTCCATGACCGTGACATTGCGACGACGCGCCGCGGCTTCGATGGCTTCGATATCAGCCACCGTCAACGCCATCGGCTTCTCGCACAGCACATGCTTGCCCTGTTCGATGGCGCGCAACGCCCATTCCGCATGCTCGTGATTCGCCATGGGCAGATAAACGGCCTGAATGTCGGGATTATGAAGCAGCTCATCCAGATCGTCATACGTATGAACGCCCTGCTGTTGCGGCGCATACTG
>CAYPJI010000184.1:1560-4738 GCA_964411045.1 uncultured Methylobacter sp.
CAATGTCTGCGCGGCCGCGCCGGGCCGCCGGCTGGCTATCGCGATCAGTTCAGCGTTATGCGCTTCCACAATGGCCGGCAGCAGCCGCTCATTGACGCGCGCCGCACCCAAAATGCCCCAGCGTAATTTCGAATTGTTGCCCATAAGAGTCACCTCTGTTTACCATTTGGATATCATTATAGCCACCTGGGCTGAGTTCACAAATCCGGCGTTGGATACGCGTCTGCGTCCTTTACATCGCTGACCGGGCCTGAACTTTAAAAATGCGGGGTTGGCAGTCGCAAAAAGACGAACGATACATAGAAAATTCCGGCCCTGGCATGGCCGGCATGTGCGCCTTGCGGCTTGGCTTTCGCAAAGCGCTTACGCCTAAATTTCCTGCCGCTGTATCTGCCAAAGCCGGACGCAAAAATGTTCTTGACTGCTGAGCTTGAGCGTAAGATACCTTCTCCTGAACCATAATAACCAATAATCTTACGGGAGAAACAACCCATGCCACAGTTCGAAGCGTATCACGGCAAAGACAGTCAATATCATCAGAAGCGTTTCAACGCGCTCGCCCCGAACGGCTGGCGGATGATTTCGCTCAGCGCGCACGGTTCTCCGTCGAGTCCCAGGTACTCGACCGTTTGGGTCAAGGAGGCGGGTCCGGCATACATTGCGGTGCACGACTTGCCTATCGCGAAGTACCAGACCTGGTTCACCGACCAGACCAAACAAGGCTACGCGCCGGTCTTGGTCACGGCAACCGGCGGCGGTGCGGATGCGGTTGTTGCCGCGGTATTCGAGAAGAACATCAAAAAAGGCTGGCTTGCCAAGCATGGGCTGGTCAATGGCTCGGACAAGGACCAGAGCACGATCGAGTACTGGAGCAAGAAGGCCAGGCAGAACGGCTTGGTCATGCGGTCGGGCTCCATCTATGGCTCTTCGTCGCAGCGCCGGTACATTGCCGTCTGGCACAACGAGGCCGAGGCGCACTGGAACTGGCGTGCCGCAGAGACGGCCAGCAATCACCAGAAATGGTTTGACGCGTTTCGGGAAGTGCCGCTCAGACCGGGGTTTGTGACCCTTTCCGGGCATCAGATATACCTTTCCGCCTTTCGGGACGACGCCATAGGCGAATGGCATGCGCGTCACGGCTTAACCGGCGACGCTTATCAGGATGCCTTCGACGATTTCAAGCAGAAAGGGTTCTATCCGATCTGTGTACAAGGCGGAGGCGAAGGTTCCAGTACGCGTTATGCGGCCGTCTTTGCCAAGCGCCACACCCCGCTGCCCCGCAAATGGACAGTACGCGGAGCCGGTCTTACGAAATTCGATGCCGCCGTGAAGAAGTTCATGGTAGCCAATGGCATTCGCGCCGGCCAGTTGAGCATCGCCAAGAACGGTGTATTCAAGGCGCAACGCGCCTACACTTGGGCGGACGAAGGCTACCCGATCACCGAGACCGGTAATCTGATGCGGATCGCGAGCCTGAGCAAAATGTTCACCGCAGCTTGCATCCAGCAGCTTTATGACGACAAGACGCTCAACGAGGACACCAAGGTATTCAGCAAACTCGGCATGACCAGGAAAGCAGTCGCTTCCCAGACGGTTGACGATCGCGTCAACGACATTACCGTGGAACATCTGATCGACCATGCCGGCGGCTGGGACAGTTCAATGGCCGGCGACTGGGTGTTCAAGATGCGGCAGGTCGCGAAAGATCTGGGACTGACCGGTCCGGCGAGCAAGCTGGACATGGTGCGCTATATTTACGGCGAGCCGCTGCAATTTGACCCTGGCTCGGATTCAAAATATTCCAATATCGGCTATACGACGCTCGCTCAGTTGGTCGAAAAGGTCAGCGGCATGAGCTATGAGAACTATCTGCGCAACGTCATTCTGATGCCGGATGGGATTACCAATGTACGGCTGGCGCGGACCTTCCGCAACCAGCGGCTGCCGAACGAGGCGTTCTACGATGATCCCAATGTCTGGCTGTCTGCTGCCGATCCGGTCAAAGAGGATCTGACGGCCTATTGCTATGGCGGCGAGGGTTGGATGACCGAGTCGATGGACGGCAGCGGCGGCCTCTGTGCGACGGCCGATGCGCTGGTGCAATTCATCCGGCAGCACGCGGTATGGGGACGAGGCGGACGCATGGCCGGTGCCGCCCGCACGGGCAGCATGGCCGGGGTAAGCAGTCGCGCCGAATCCCGAACCGACGGAGTGGATTTTGCGTTCATCTTCAACACGCGCCATTTGCTGAAAATGCCGGTGGACGATTTCGCGGCGAACCTGAATACCCTGCTGAATTCGGCCGGCCTGTAGGTACGGCTCATAGGCTGAAAGAAGCCATTAAACAACGCTATAGTTTGACACCACACGAGGTTGAGGCTCATTTCGTGCCTTAACCTGTGAATTCTGCCTGATGCAAATCGCGGTCAGGTTACCGCAAAGCCTCAATCCGGAATATGGGCTGTCTGAGAGTGGGATAGCAAGAAATCTCCCCGAACTATCGGGGAGATAAAATGGCTATTATTCAAAAGTACCGCCGTAGGTCGTGGTCTGATCGAATTCGGACCAAACATATTTAGGTTCGGCCATGCTTTTGGTCGGGATCGGGCTGGTGAGTATGTCAAATACGCCCGATGCGGTTCTGCCTAATGTATGCAAAGTACCGTATATCAGTCCTCCGGTCGCTCCGACGATTGGATTGGTATCTTTGCTCATATTGACAATATTTTTGGGGACTTCTCCAATTCCGGTAAAAAGATTGGCAGACCCTGTTAAAAACTTATCGCCCACTTGGTCAAAATAGCTTTTTTCATCATCCGCCTGGCTGACCGGTGCGTATACGCCGACTGCCAAAACCAAAGCCAGCCCCATAGGTTTAAATTTATACATAAATATACTCCTTGGTTG
This sequence comes from uncultured Methylobacter sp., assembly GCA_964411045.1. Taxonomy (GTDB): domain Bacteria; phylum Pseudomonadota; class Gammaproteobacteria; order Methylococcales; family Methylomonadaceae; genus Methylobacter. Next base: position 4,468 of record CAYPJI010000184.1, read on the forward strand.
TTGTTAACATAATATCGAATCGATACTAAGTATAGTGTAATTAATCTGACCGGTCAAAGCTACAGCACGCGATACACCTAAAGAACGCTTAACAAGGCGTCGGGTTCTATTGATACTGCAATCCGCAGGAATTTGATTTTCTGGTTTTTTGCTGAAATTTCAAACTGAACAGCGGCAGGCCGGGCTTCCGCCAAGCTCCAGCCCATCCCGATAAGGCACGCACTGCGTACCTTTTGGATTTAATTCATCTGGATATTTTGAAAAATGGTAC
>CAYPJI010000185.1:0-4723 GCA_964411045.1 uncultured Methylobacter sp.
ATCATGCAGGCCGAAAGATTTTGCTTTCCAGGCATTTTTACCGACACCATCCGATAAATCACAACAAAGACTTTACCCTATGAATACGATCAAAAACACAGCTTTAACTTTATTACTGGCTTCCTCTTTATACTCAACCAGCCTTACCGCTTACGCAGAGGAAGCCACCAAAAGTTCAGTTTACAGCCCGAATGAAGCCATCATGCATATTGAAGCGGCTAAGGTCGAAATCAGTAAAAACGATTTCGTGCCACCCAGCCAGCATTTAAAAGAAGCGCGTGCGGCTTCCGAGAAAGTCACGGGCAAACCGGACATCGTCAAAAAGGCGCATGCCTGCATCATTCAGGCGCAAATCAAAGTAAAACAGGGCGATATAAAAGGCGCGACAGAAGAATTGGACAAGGTTTTAAAGTTGTATAAGTCGCTCTAGCTTGGCTATTTCATAATAGCCACACAGGACTTACGCAATTTCTCTGTTCAACTGTCGAAACAAGTGATTTGAAAATCTGCGGGGGTGACTAAAGTCGCCCCACAGATAACTTCATGAGTTCGCTGAAATATTTGCAAGCCTTAGAACTGAAAAGCCTCAGTGTCCTTCGCCACTCAAACTGATGCACGGCATATAAGCCGAACTGCCTGAAATCCTCCACATTCGCTTGAAAGGCTTTTTTAAGGCTGTTTTTTTGGAGCAGCCGTTATATTGTTCTTGTCTGTCATTGCCATTCTAGGCACGGGCATGGAGCCCGGATTATTTGATGATCGATTCACCAAAGGCGAAAGCGTCGGTGCCAGAAACTTCACTATCTGCACCGGCAGTGAACTGGTAAAGTGATACTGTTCGGCATTGGGTCCGGCCACATAAGCGGTGATAACGCCAAAGAACCGGTCTCCCATGAAAAACGCAAATACGGCAGCGCGGCTGATGAATTTCGATTCAATCAGATGCCCTCTCTCCCCCCATACCTCGCGGCGATGGTCGCCGGTGCCGGTTTTACCGCCTACAGCCAGAGGCTTGCCTTCCAGATCAGTGTAAACGCCTCTGAGGCGCGAGGCGGTTCCTCTCTCCACAACGCCAATCAGCGCGCCACGAGCCACTCTTGCAACTTCAGGCGGCATGACACGCTCACCTTTTCCGGGCGATCTGTTCAGCAGCGTCTCGAACGGCGTTGCCTCTGCATAGTGCAGGCTCTCAAATCGAATCATCGGCTGCCTGACGCCGTCATTCTGCAAGATGCCCATCAGCACTGCCAAGGCGGCGGGCCTGTCGCCGGCGGCGCCGATAGAGGTGGCGTAAGAAGGCGTCAATGCCTGAAACGGATAACCGAGGCGCACCCAGGCGCGATGGATTTCCTTAAACGCCTCGGCCTCCAGCAACGTCATGATGCGCCGTTGCTGAGCATGTTTTCTTTTGCTCTTGAGCAGCCACCGGTAAACGGCCTGCCGTTGTTCGACACTGGCTGCCAGAACCTCATCGCGCGTAGCATTCGGGTGCTTGGCCAGATAACCGACCAGCCAAAGCTCGAGGGGATGGATCTTGGTGATGTACCCCTGATCCTGCAAGTCAAATCTTGCTGTCGTAAATTTCTTATGCAGTTCGCCGATGTCTTCCTTGGCAAGAACGAACGCCGGCAGATTCGCTTTCAGATAAGCGTTGAGATCATACTCATCATGATCCGGATAAACAGCCTGATACAACATGGTCAGCCGCGAAGCTTTAGCCTTAACCCGCTGGGTAAGCAAGGCCAAGGCTTCTTCGGCAGTTTTGCCCTGATATTTGGCATAAAATCGCCGCAGATAAACCAGCCCTTCGCGATCGGCAAAACGCTCCAGATAGAATTGCCGGCGCGGATCTTCTTCATTCTCAAGCCAGCGGGCGACGCCTTCCGGCCTGTAAAGATGATGATAGACCACATCGCGCATCAGGCGGATGAAGACCAGATTCACGGAATCGCGCAGGGCGTCGCGCACCGACATGATTTTGGCGTTTTCCTCGCGCGTGAAATTCTCGAAATGATGGATACCGCCGCCCGTGAAAAAGTTTTCGAAAGGACTGGCGGAATAGCGCCGGTCCAGCGCCAGGTTCAGCAATTCTTCCAGAGCTGTCTGGGGCCGCAAGCGAAGCTGTTCGATAACCCATGCCGACAAATAATCGCGCGGATGCAACTCGACCTTTCCCAGTTCCTGGACTGGCCTGTCTTTATACTGGTGGTACAGGCCGCTGATAAGCTGCAGATAATGCACCATCGTCCGCAGCTTGGCGGTCGAACCGAGATCCAGGCGAATGCCTTCATTAATATCAAGAGGCTGATCAAAATTATCGGTCTGGACACGCAACAGATTGCCTCTCTCGCTGCGTTCAAACAACATCAGGCTATAGATGACGGGAGACAGATCCTGACTATCGCCCAACATCCTGAAGCCGACCGCACCGGCGGCCCGTGCCGTTTCCGAATCGCTCAGCCGGTGCAAGGCGTTCGCGACGGCTTGTTGCGTCTGATAGTCGATAGTAGTTGTGGCAGTTAGATCCTGCCGATCAAGTTCATAGATGGATTTCACACCCGTCGCTTTGGCCAGACGCGTCCTCAGGACGGTTTGGGTCTTTTTTTCGGCCACAAATTTGGCAAGAGGCGAATTCGAACCGCCAGGGCGAGCAATTGATATCTTCAATGCGGCATCGCGCAACGCCGACGAAATAACGCCCTGGTTTTCCATCACCCGCAAGTATCGATCGGTCAGTGATTGAAGCGCTTGAAAACCCGACCCCAAAAGATAAGAAGGCCGTCTTTGCGACAATAGAATGCTGAGGACTTGCCTGTAGGCCTGCGCCTGTTGTTGACTGATGTGTTCGGAATTGATCGCGCCCGGGCTGAGCAGCTTGTTGACTTCGTTAAAGTCTGCGCCGAACCATGCCGACAGGCCGTCGCCCAAGCCGTGGACTTCCCCCAGCCTCGGCGTTGCTGCAAGCGGCATGGAGTTCAAGTAAGTCAGGGCAATTTCGCGCCGCATTGCGCGTGTATCAGGCCCTAACAGATAGGCCCGTATCGATGCGCTGCCCATCTGGCGGAATTTTTCAACCAGGGAAGACGTGTAGCCGTCGGGCGAGTGGCGGTACTTTTCCAATTGCGTGGCCAGCGTGCTGCCGCCCGGCACATTGATGTCGGCACCCAGTTTTTTCGCCATCAATTGCAGGCCGGCAAATCCCAGCCGGTCCCATTCAACGGCGGGATTTATGGTGGTATTCGTTTCGTCCAGCAATTCCCGGTTCTCTATAAAGAGCAACGTGTTCAGGATCAGCGGAGGAATGGATTCGAAAGTCGGGTAACCGTAAGTGGGATAAACCGCGCTAAACAAAACCTGATTGGCCTGATCGACGATGCGAAGCCCGGCCTGGGTTTTTTCGTGATAAATCGGGAATAAACCGTAATCGACCAGTTGCGTCAGCATCGGAGACGAAGCGGCCTGGGCGGAAATGCTGAAGCCTTCTTTTTCAACGCGCTGAATCACATCCGGCAGCATCGCATAGCCTAACCGCAAATCGTAAGGGCCATGATCGGGATAACGAATCGATGAACTGCGGCCGGGCTCTAGCTTGAAACTGAGCTGTTTGCTGATTTCGGAGAGATATTGGGACTGATATTTGGAAGTTTTGACCTCGTCCCTGATAACTTTTGTTAAAACAATACCGATTCCAACCAGGCCGGCCAGAATTATCAATCCCAGTGAACTATGAATTATCCGTTTATTCGTTTGCATTCCTGGTCATTTCCTTCAAAACAAAATAAACGCGCGCGCTTCGCTGCGGGCGTAAGAAAGAAACGAAACCGGCACAATATTTCACACTCGATGTTGTTATTAAAAATCATTTTATAGGTGTTAATTCAATTTCACTTATAACGCGCAAGTTTCCTGATGAAGAATATACTATTAATTTTCAAGTGTTAATAAGTGATGTTACGGAGTTTTAAATTTCTGTAGCCCGGCTCTAAATTATAAATGCGGTATTGCATTGTTTATAATAAAACATAGCGTCTTCTTGTCTGTTTTCCTGAATAAACCATCGGCCTTTGGTCAGGCAAGATCTTTGAGTTGATCTGGCCGCGCCTCTGATGCCAAACAACTGACAAGATATACCCGCTCTGCTTCAATTGTATAAGCGTAACAGATTTGGATGGGATAGGTAATATGGAAAAAATAATTTGTTTGCCTTCGACACCATCAAACGATTGGCCGAAAAAGATATCAAATGACTGATGTTACGCCGTTGTAGGGTCTTACTGGCGCCCTTTAGAAGTATTCGACCCAGGGCGCATGCTAGGCTTCCCAAAGGCAGTAGGCTTTTGTTGAGTGCGAATGAATTCGCACCTCGGCAGATCCAAGTACGCCTGACGCGCCTGCCGTTGGATTTGCCCCCAGGCAAAATAAAACAGCAGATCGATTCGAGCGTAACATCAGTCAAATGATCATCGAGAAATGCAGCATTTATCAATCAGCGCTCACCAAGGAAAAACAATGACCAGATCGCACATCGTTTTGCTGATAATCATGGCCGCGCTAATAGGCGCCTTTTTCTATTCCGATTTGCAGCACTTACTGACGCTGGACACTTTAAAGGCCAAACACGAGGCCCTCCTTGCTTATACCAATGCCCATCCTGTCAAAGCTACAGCTTTTTACGCACTGATTTATATTGCCATAACAGCCTTATCCCTGCCCGGTGCCGCGC
>CAYPJI010000186.1:0-4713 GCA_964411045.1 uncultured Methylobacter sp.
GGTTGCATCGTCGGAGTTGTCGTTGATGTAAATGCCGTCGGTCAAGCGGTCGCGCATCGCTGTATCGGCAAGCAGCAGCGAGGCCGTTTTATGCGCCAGTTTGTCATTGGGCGGCCCATAATGCTTGCCGATCGGGAAGGTAATCAAGCGCAAAAGTATGGCCACTGGACGCATCGGCAGCTTCCACAGCACGGCCAGCAGGGATTGCTGAGCCCGGTGCAGGGTCTGCTGGCAGGCCCAATTCAGCAGGGGCGCGTCGTCAGCGGGACAACCCTGGTCGTGGTAATGCTTGAGCACGCAGGAGCACAAATACAGATTACTCAGGACATCGGCAAACCGGCCCGAGATTCTCTCCCGGCGCTTCAGCGAGCCGCCCAGGGTAAACAAAGCGAAGTCGGCAACCAGCGCGAAATTGGCGCTGAGGCGAGCGATCCGCCGGTAGTAGCGCCTGGTCATACGATCGCCTGGCACACGCAGAAAACAGGCATTGGTAAGCCCCAGCCAGAAGCTGGCAGCCATGTTATGCATGAAAAAGCCGATATGCCGGAGCAGAACCTCGTCGAATTGTTGCAAAGCCTGCCCGGACGGCGCCTGCTGCAAGGCGGCCATTTCTTTCTGGATGAACGGATGGCAGCGGATGGCGCCCTGGCCGAAGATCATCATCGTGCGGGTCAGGATATTGGCGCCCTCGACGGTAATGCTGATCGGAATGACCTCATAAAACCGGGCCAGATAATTGCGCGGCCCCATGCAGATGCCCGAGCCGCCCTGGATATCCATGCCGTCATTGACTATGCGGCGCATGCGTTCGGTCAGTTCGTATTTGACGATGGCCGAGATCACGGACGGTTTTCTGCCGTAGTCCAGGGCCGCCGTCGTGACCTGGCGCGCGGCATCGAGAATATAGGTTTCGCCGGCCATGCGCGCGAGCGGCTCCTCTATGCCCTCGAATTCGCCGAGCGGCAGATTGAACTGTTTGCGGATGCGGGCGTAAGCGCCGGTATTGCGGCAGACGGATTTCGCCGTGCCCACGCTCAGCGCCGGCAGGGAAATGGCCCGGCCCGTGGACAGGCACTGCATGAGCATTTTCCAGCCGTTGCCGACCTGTTCGACGCCGCCGATGACCCAGTCCATCGGGATAAACACGTCCTTGCCCCAATTGGGGCCGTTCTGGAACGCCGAATCGAGCGGGAAGTGGCGCCTGCCGATCGATACGCCGGGCGTGTTGGTCGGGATCAAGGCCACGGTGATGCCCCGGCCTTCCTGGTCGCCGATCAACTTATCCGGGTCATAAAGCTTGAATGCCATGCCTAGCACCGTAGCGATAGGGCCCAGCGTGATATAGCGTTTTTCCCAGTTAAGGCGGATGCCCAGCACTCTCTGGCCTTCGAACTGGTCGTAGCAGACGATGCCGGTATCGGGCATGGCGCTGGCATCGCTGCCGGCATGCGGGCCGGTCAGCGCGAAAGCGGGGATTTCTTCGCCCGACGCCAGGCGCGGCAGATAATGGTTCTTTTGCTGCTCGGTGCCGTATTCCAGCAGCAATTTGGCCGGACCTAGCGAATTGGGCACCATGACCGTGACGGCCGCCGTGGTGCTGCGGCTGGCCAGCTTCATGACGCAGGCCGAATGCGCCGTGTTGGAAAAATCCAGGCCGCCATATTGCTTCGGAATGATCATGCCGCAGAATTTGTGCTTTTTGATGTAATCCCAGACCTCTTCGGGCAGATCCTGGCGGTTGTGCGTGATGTCCCAGTCATTGAGCATGGCGCAAAGCGTTTCCACGGGGCCGTCCAGAAAGGCCTGCTCTTCCTCGTTCAGCCGCGCGGCCGGCAGGTTCTGCAACACTTTCCAGTCCGGATCGCCCGAGAACAATTCCGCATCCCACCAGGTATTGCCTGCTTCCAGCGCTTCGCGTTCGGTCTGCGACATGGTCGGCAGCGCATCTTTCATCAGCTTGAAAATCCTGGCGGTGATGATCTGCCGTCTCAGCGGCGAGTAATTGATCGGCACGGCCAGAAACAAAAAGCCTATCCATAACACGGCATTCAGCAGGGGCAAATTGCTTAACAAGGTATAAATGCTCAGCAGCAGGGCGACGGCGATCGTCGACTTCAGCAGCGAGATTTTGTAATAGGCAAGCACCCCTAGCAGGATGAGCAGGGTGAGTAACCAGAGCATTGTTGTTCTCCTCGGTATGGTATAGATGCGCATCGCCGCAAACTTAGCGGGCAATGCGCAATTTATCGGCGTCTAATTCCTTAACGGCTTGCCGGTCTTCAACATATGATCCAGTCTTGCCAGGGTGCCGGGCTGCCGCACCAGTTGCAGGAATGCTTCCCGCTCCAGCGCCAGTATGTCGCCTTCCGTCAGCGGTGACGTGATATCGGCATCGCCGCCGCTCAGGACATAGGCCAGCTTCCCGCCGACTTCGACATCGTATTCGGTGGCTTTGCCCAGTAGATGCAAGGCTTTAACGCCCATGCTGAGCAATACTCTGGTAGTCTCTCCGGGCATCGCATAAACACTGGGTTCAGGCGGACGATAATCCTGGCTGAGCGCCAGCGCCTTGGCCTTGGCGTCGGCCAGCAGGCGGCTTTTATTCATGCTGATGCCGTCGGTGTGCGCCAGGAACAGCAACTCTTTCGCTTCCATGGCCGATTTCGATACCTTGGCCATGCCGATGGTTTCGAAGGCTTTGACAATCGGCGGTATAGGGCCGCCGGGTCGCTTGGGAAGCTTCAGCCAGCGGCGCAGGTATTCCTTGCAGCCGCCCCAGGCCGGAACCAGGCCGACGCCGACTTCCACGAGGCCGATATACAATTCGGCATGCGCCTGTATGGCGTCACAGTGCAACAATATTTCGCAGCCGCCGCCCAAAGCCAGTCCCGATGGCGCACCGACTACCGGGAAAGGCGCGAATTTCAGGGCTTTAAAGGTCTGTTGTCCCTGCAGCAGCAATTGTTCGACAGCCGTCCAGTCGCTGTTGTGGATGGCCTGCATCAGCAAGGTCAGATTGGCGCCGGCGGAAAAATTCTCGCCGTCGTTGTGAATGACCAGCGCTGCAAATTCGTTGCTGACTTTGTCGATGCTTTGCCTGATCAGCGTCATGGTGTCCATGTCGAGCGTGTTCATCTTGCTGTGAAACTCCAGACAGGCGACGCCGTCGCCGATATCCCAGAGGCTGGCCGACGGATTGACCAGTACGGCCGGCTGCCGCAATTTTGCATCGGACAGCAGCAGCACGCCTTCCGCTCTGCGGACCGGCTGGTAATTGCCCGACAGATCGGCAAATGTCAGCTGCCCCGAGCTGACCTGATACATGGGCTGTTTGACCGCCAATAATGGCGGCACCTCGCGATTTTCCGCACGCAGCCTGTCGACGAACCAGGCGATGCCGATTTGATCCAGCAATTCGAACGGTCCGTATTTCCAGTTAAATCCTTCGCGCATGGCCGTATCGACGGCGACGATGTCGTCGGCTATTTCGGGCACCAAACCAGAGGCGTAGCTCAGCGTCCTGGACCAGACCTGCCAGGCATAGAGCGAGGCAGGGCCTGAGCCTGACAACAAGGCTTGCAGGGGCGACTTCGCTATCGCGCCCACGGATTCATGCAGGTCGTCGGTCTTGGGCTTTTCAGCCGGATGATAGCTGCCTGTTTCGAGGTCGATCGCTTCTTTAACGCGCTTGCCGTTGGTTTTGTTCAGCCGGTAAAAGCCGCCTTTGCCTTTTCTGCCGGTATAGCCGTCCTTGATCATGTTGGCGACCCGTTCCGGCAGCCGGTTGACCTGATGAAACGCATCGGTTGGCGGCAGCGCCAGTTCCATACCTTTCAAAATATGCGGGATCAGATCCAGGCCGACCAGGTCCAGCAGGCCGAAGATGCCGGTCTTCGGAATGCCGAAAGGCGTCATGACGGCATCAGCCTGTTCGATGCCGAGATGCCGGTCCATCGCTTCCAGCAGGCCGCACTGCAGCCAGTACACGCCGATGCGGTTGCCGATAAAGCCGGGCGTGTCCTTGCAGGTCACGCAATCCTTGCCCAGTCTGATATCGGCGAAGCGGTTGACCATTTCGACCAGCTCGGGCCGGGTATCAGGGCCTGCCACCAGTTCCAGCAGCCGCATATAGCGCGGCGGATTGAAAAAATGCGTGATCATGAAACGCTGCGTGAAGCTTTTCGGCAGGCCTTGCGTCAGCAGCGCCAGGGGCAGCGTCGAGGTGTTCGATGAGATCAGGCAGTCGTCACGGCAGACGGGTGCCAGTTTCTGATAAAGCGATTGTTTGATTTGCAGGTCTTCAAGGACGGCTTCGATCACCCAGTCCACATCAGCCAGCCAGTTCAGATGGTCCTCGACATTGCCGGGTGTGATCAGGCGCGCATTGTTTTTATGCATCAGCGGCGCGGGCTCGGCTTCAAGCAGTTTCTTGATGGCCGTTTCAGCGATGGCATTGCGGTTTTTGGCATCCTTGGGAACGATATCGAGCAGATAAACGGGCACGCCGGCGTTAGTGATATGAGCGGCGATACTGGCTCCCATGACGCCGGCACCGATGACGGCGACTTTTTTGATATCCATCAGATTGCCTCCAGAATGGTCGCGATGCCTTGACCACCGCCTATGCATTGCGTGGCCAGCGCGTAGCGTTTGTTTTCGCGTTTCAGCAGGCTGGCTGCTTTACCGGTAATTCGGGCGCCCGATGCGCCCAGC
>CAYPJI010000187.1:0-4698 GCA_964411045.1 uncultured Methylobacter sp.
GCTCCAAATATGGCACTAAACGGCCTAAAAAATAAACGTTGGTTGGTGAGATAAATGTCTAGAAGAAGAGTCGCTACGAAAAGAGAGATTATTCCAGATCCAAGATTTGGCAGTGTTATGCTGACTAAGTTTATGAATATGATCATGGAAAGTGGCAAGAAGTCAATTGCAGAAGGGATCGTCTATGGCGCTCTGGATGTAATTGAGAGCAAAGGTCACTCTGAGCCATTGGATGTGTTGTCAAAAGCGCTTGAAAATGTTCAGCCTAGAGTTGAAGTTAAATCTCGCCGTGTTGGCGGTGCAACTTATCAGGTGCCTGTGGAAGTGCGTCCTTCAAGACGTATGGCTTTGGCGATGCGTTGGTTGATTGATGCTTCTCGTAAAAGAAATGAGAGAAGCATGTCTGCTAAGCTTGCTGGCGAGTTGATGGACGCTTTTGAAAGCAGAGGTGCTGCGGCTAAGAAGCGCGAAGACACCCACAGAATGGCAGAGGCTAATAAAGCTTTCTCTCATTATCGCTGGTAATAAGCAAATTAAACAAAAGGCTGTATAGTCGTGGCGCGCAAGACACCTATAGATCGTTATCGAAATATCGGCATTATGGCTCATATAGATGCTGGTAAGACGACGACTACTGAACGTGTGCTGTACTATACAGGTGTATCTCATAAGATAGGTGAGGTACACGATGGTGCTGCTACCATGGATTGGATGGAACAGGAGCAGGAGCGAGGTATAACAATCACTTCTGCTGCTACGACCTGCTTCTGGAGCGGAATGGAGAATCAGTTTCCGCAGCATCGAATTAATATTATCGATACGCCGGGGCATGTTGACTTTACTATTGAAGTAGAGCGCTCCTTGCGCGTTTTAGATGGCGCATGTGCTGTTTTTTGTGCAGTAGGAGGCGTTGAGCCTCAGTCTGAAACAGTTTGGCGTCAGGCTAATAAATATTATGTACCTAGGTTGGCCTTTATTAATAAGATGGATCGATCGGGTGCAGACTTTTTACGAGTGATCGAGCAAATCAAAAATCGCTTGGGAAGTAAGCCAGTGCCTATGCAATTGCCAATCGGGGCGGAAGATGCTTTTGAAGGCGTTGTTGATCTCATCAAAATGAAAGCAATATATTGGGATGAGGCCAATATGGGCATGACCTTTCAGGAAAAGGATATTCCAGTCAATATGCTGAAACTTTGCGAAGAGTGGAGAGAGCATATGATTGAGGCAGCTGCAGAAGGCAGCGAAGAACTAATGGAAAAATATCTGGAAGAAGGCGTTTTAACAAACGAAGAGATTAAGCAAGGCATACGTACACAAACTATAGCTAATCAGGTAGTTCCAGCATTTTGTGGTTCCGCTTTTAAAAATAAGGGCGTACAGGCGATGCTGGATGCAGTTGTTGAATATCTGCCGGCGCCGACAGATGTCCGGGCAATTAAAGGATTGCTTGAAGATGAAGTAACTGAAGCGGATCGTCCGGCTACAGATGATGCGCCGTTTGCGGCTTTGGCTTTCAAGATAGCAACTGATCCGTTTGTTGGTGCATTGACTTTTTTCAGAGTTTACTCTGGTGTATTGAATTCCGGAGATAGTGTTTACAACTCAGTAAAAATGAAAAAAGAGCGAATTGGCCGCATAGTGCAAATGCATGCTAATAGCCGTGAAGAAGTAAAGGAAGTCTATGCAGGCGATATAGCAGCGGCTATTGGGTTAAAGGATGTGACCACCGGTGATACCTTATGCGATCTTGATGAAAAAATCATTCTTGAGCGCATGGAGTTCCCGGATCCAGTGATATCGGTCGCAGTAGAGCCTAAAACAAAAGCCGATCAGGAAAAGATGGGCATCGCATTAAGTAAGTTAGCTCAAGAAGATCCATCATTTCGAGTTCATACAGATGAAGAGTCTGGGCAAATAATTATCTCAGGAATGGGGGAGCTTCATCTAGAGATTATTGTTGATCGAATGAAAAGGGAATTTAATGTCGAGGCTAACGTAGGTGCCCCTCAGGTTGCATATCGAGAAACTATTCGTAGTACTGTAGAGCAGGAAGGAAAATTTATAAGGCAGTCAGGAGGTAGGGGTCAATATGGCCATGTCTGGTTGCGTATTGAGCCAAAAGAGATTGGCTCGGGCTATGAATTCGTTAACGAAGTTGTTGGTGGAGTTGTTCCAAAGGAATACATTCCAGCAGTAGACAAAGGTGTTCAAGAACAGTTGAAAAGCGGTGTTCTTGCAGGTTTTCCTGTTGTTGATGTAAAGGTGTCTTTATTTGATGGTTCGTATCACGATGTCGATTCGAGCGAAATGGCTTTCAAAATTGCTGGTTCAATGTGTTTTAGAGAAGGTGCGCGGAAAGCGAACCCAGGGTTGCTGGAGCCTATAATGAAAGTTGAGATTGCTACCCCTGAAGAATATATGGGTGATGTTGTCGGTGATATCAATAGGCGCCGAGGATTGATCCAAGGTATGGACGATACACCATCAGGTAAAACAATTAGTTGCGAAGTTCCTTTAGCTGAAATGTTTGGTTATGCAACTGATTTGCGTTCGGCAACGCAGGGGCGAGCCACATACAGTATGCAGTTTGAAAAATACAATGAAGCGCCTGCAAATATTACGGAAGCGATTATTAAAAAATCTTCATAAAATTGAATATAACATAAAGGTATTAACTCATGGCCAAAGAAAAATTTACACGTACTAAGCCACACGTAAACGTAGGCACCATCGGTCACGTTGACCATGGCAAAACGACTCTGACAGCCGCATTGACGAAAGTCATGGCTGAGCTGCAAGGTGGCGAAGCCAAAGCTTTTGATCAAATTGATAATGCACCTGAAGAAAGAGCGCGTGGTATTACTATCGCCACTTCGCACGTAGAATATGAATCACCTACTCGTCACTATGCGCATGTGGACTGCCCAGGCCATGCTGACTATGTGAAGAACATGATTACCGGTGCGGCCCAGATGGACGGTGCCATCCTGGTTTGTTCCGCTGCGGATGGTCCAATGCCGCAAACAAGAGAGCACATCCTGTTGTCCAGACAGGTAGGCGTGCCTTACATCGTCGTATTCCTGAATAAAGCCGATATGGTTGATGATCCGGAGTTGATTGAACTGGTTGAAATGGAAATCCGTGAATTGCTGGATATGTATGAATTCCCAGGCGATGAAACCCCTATTGTTATCGGTTCAGCCTTAAAAGCACTGGAAGGCGATACCAGCGATATCGGCGTGCCGTCTGTGGTTAAGTTGGTAGAGGCCTTGGATAGCTACATTCCTGAGCCGGAAAGAGCGGTCGACGGCGCGTTCCTGATGCCGATCGAAGACGTATTCTCAATTTCAGGCCGTGGTACGGTAGTTACCGGTCGTGTTGAGCGCGGTATCGTTAAAGTGGGTCAGGAAGTTGAAATCGTCGGCATCAGGCCAACGATTGTCACCACTTGTACGGGTGTGGAGATGTTCCGCAAATTACTGGATCAAGGCCAGGCCGGTGACAACGTGGGTGTGCTGTTGAGAGGCACAAAAAGAGACGAAGTCGAGCGTGGCCAGGTGTTGGCGCATAAAGGCACTATTAAACCGCATTCAAACTTCAAGTCAGAAATCTACGTCTTATCTAAAGATGAAGGTGGCCGTCATACACCATTCTTCAACGGTTACCGTCCGCAGTTTTATTTCAGAACCACTGACGTAACCGGCGCAGTGACCCTGCCAGAAGGCGTGGAAATGGTGATGCCAGGCGATAACATTGCTGTAGAAGTCAAGCTGATTTCACCGATCGCTATGGAAGAGGGTTTGCGTTTTGCTATTCGTGAAGGCGGTCGTACCGTCGGTGCGGGCGTTGTTTCACAAATTATCGAGTAATACATATGTCTAACCAAACTATCAGAATCCGTTTGAAATCATTTGATCATAAATTGATAGATCAATCGGCTGGTGAGATAGTAGAAACTGCGAAGAGAACAGGCGCCCAAGTAAAGGGTCCTATTCCTTTGCCTACTAAAAAAGAACGTTTCACGATTTTGATCTCTCCGCATGTAAATAAAGATGCAAGAGACCAGTATGAATTAAGAACGTATAAAAGATTACTGGATATCGTTGAGCCAACTGAAAAAACTGTGGATGCACTGATGAAGCTGGATCTAGCAGCTGGTGTTGACGTTCAAATAAAGTTGAATTAAAAGTAGAGGAATTGGCAGATGTCAATAGGTCTTATAGGTCGTAAGTGTGGTATGACCAGAGTTTTTTGTGAAGATGGTTCATCAGTACCTGTTACTGTTATCCAGATTGACTCAAACAGAGTCACTCAGGTCAAAAGTATTGAGGTAGATGGTTATCGGTCGATCCAAGTAGCGGCGGGTGATAAAAAGTCTTCAAGAGTCAATAAAGCAATGGCTGGTCATTATGCGGCGGCTAATGTGACAGCTGGGCGAACTCTTCGGGAATTTAGACTCGAAGATGGTGAAGGTGAAGATTTATCTGCCGGTTCCGAATTGTCGTTAGATATATTTTCTGAAGGTCAAGTGATTGATGTTCAGGGCAAAAGCATCGGTAAAGGGTTTGCTGGCGGCGTAAAGCGCCATAATTTTAGTATGCAAGATGCTACTCATGGTAACTCACGCTCACATAGAGTGTTGGGCTCCATAGGTCAGAATCAAACGCCTGGTCGTGTTTTTAAAGGCAAGAAGAT
>CAYPJI010000188.1:0-4686 GCA_964411045.1 uncultured Methylobacter sp.
CACACGCGGCTGATCGACCGCGTGCCGCTCATCGAGGGCATCCTCAATACGCCCAGCGCGCACCGGGTGCACCACGCCATCAACGATCGCTACATCGACCGCAACCATGGCGGCACGCTGATGGTCTGGGATCGCCTGTTCGGCACTTTTGCGGAGCTGGAGCCTGTCAAGGTCGGTATCAAGAACAATGTACCACAGGACCTGCTGAACCTTTTGAAGCTGGGCTTTACTGATGTCGCTGTCCCGGCAGCGCCTGTCCCTGAACATATCAAACCGATGATCGCCGAGGCAGCCTATTTCAAGGCCAAAAAGCGCGGCTTTTCTCCCGGCCATGAGCTACGTGACTGGCTGGAAGCGGAAAGAGAAATCATCAGGTTCATTTGTAAGGGCCGCCTTCAGAGAAAGGCGATGCCTAAACAGAAAATGCTCAATCCCAGACTGATACTATCGCGCTATGTTTGAGCATCAGATTTGGCATGATCGTCTCTGGCCGGGCTTGCGGAAGCGTAGCGGACCCGGCCTAGCTTCTGATCACGGCACGGGGCTGAGCGGAAGAACTAAAAGACTGCGCGCAAGCCACTCCCATTAATAATGCATAAAAATAAGGAATCGCCGGAACTTGCATGCTGAAGTCAACCAATGAATGCACCCCAATCAAAACCGTGGCAGCAATACCGATTGCCGAATAAATCATATCTCTCTTCCTCATCAGAAAGCCTTTAAGGCAGAGCCACGTGATTTTTAAAAAACCATAAAACAACGCCAGGGCTGCCGGGAAACCGAGTTCGAAAACGGTTTCCAGATACGTATTATGGGCATAGTCATGAATCAGCGGAGCCGCTTCGATCCCGCTGATATCCATGCTCTGATACAATTGAAAAGCCTCCTCATAACTGCCCAATCCGAAACCCACCCAGGGATTGCCGGCAATAGCGTTCCAGGTCAAACCGTAAACAGCCGTTCTGATTTTACTTTCTTCATCCAGGCGTCCGAAACGATCAAGCAAGGCATCGCTGCTGACGAAAAAAGCAAGCGCTCCCAACACGACCAGAGAACCAAAGATAATCAATGTGTTTTTATTACGGGTACGGGGATTGATATAAAACAGTATCAAAAAAGCTGACAGGGCCAGGCTGAAACTTAAGAAACCGCCACGCGAATGCGACAGGATTAATGCCGAACTGATGGTGAAAAAAGCCAATAAAGGCAACCATGCCCGTGTAATCAGATCCTCAATAAAGCGCTGCCTGTCGAAATTACTGGACAGATTATAGTCCGCCAATGTTTCCATGCGTTCACTCAGCAAGGCCAGCGAGCAAAGCAGCGTTAACCCCGCAAAGGTCGCAAAATGATTTCTATTGATAAAAGTCGAGGATACAGAATCGGCATAGGGTCTTTCGTGCCAGAGAACCATTTTGAAATCGCCCAACTGAACGATCAAGCCATATGCCGAGTAAACAAAACCGGCTGCCATCAAGCCATAAAAAGCGGATTTAGCCTTCTGTCGATCCTGGCCGTAGCATAATGCCAGCCAAAACACTAACGCGTAGCTTAACAAGCGCATGACTGAAGTTATCGTATCAGCCGGATTCAAAGAAATGGCGCCGGAAGAAAAGTTCAACAGTTCATTTTGCGCCTGCCATAGCGGATGAAACCCTTCACCGGTTGTTTGCATCCAAGCCCAGCACAGTGCGGCAAAAAACAATATTGCCGCATCGCCGACCGAACCGCAATGCTGAAAAAAAGGAGTTTGCCGCTTCCTGACAAAAAACTGTACAGCCCAGGCCATGGCCAACAGCGCTACCAACAGTGAGCACAAACTCCATGACCAGGGCCGATTGGCTCCGTAAGGCAGAGGAGACAAAAATACAACGGCCAGCAAACTATAAAAGATCATTATTGCTCACCTAGTGGACGCCGACGGTATAAGCGCGCCATTCCATTAATTTGACCTTATGCTGATCAGCAATTTGCTTTAATTTGGATAATTTATCGATTGAGATAGGTGTCGTCAGTACGACTTCATCGATATTATGTTTTGAAACCAACTCCTTGACATCGTTTAACTCACCCAATACGGCTTTTCCGTAAATATATTTTTCCTTTAGCAGGCTATTGTCATCGATAAAACCGATCACATTAACAGAGCCCAGCTCAACGCCATGATTTAAATGACGTTCACGCATGTACAAACCACCATGCGTACCGGCGCCATAAACTAGCACATTGCGTTTATCATGTTTATGGCCGGCAACACACCATTCCCTGATGACTTGATGGAGAGTCCGTATGCCGATTACGCCTAGCAAGGAAAACAAGCAAAACAACAACAGTTGATTAAATGTAGAAATGCTTGCATTGCTGGTCAGCAAACAAATCAATGACCAACTGATGCTGCAACCGACAACTATGGCCAGCATCAGGGTTAAATAATCCCTGAAAAAACTGTTCCGCCAAATCTTGATATAAGCCTTGGAAATAAACAGCGATAAAAGAACAGGCAACACCCATAAAGGCAAACGAGATACCCACTCGCTTACGCCATGAAAAGGCTGCTGACCCGATAGCGCGATGACGCCTGCCAGCCAGGCGGAAAATGATATCCACAACAAATCGAACAACGGATAAAAAACCAGCATGAAACGCGTGAGTTGAGGTTTGTCGTTGAATCGGGCCAATAATTTGCTCGTCTCCCATAACTCGATCTGCAGCACATATTTAACAAGCAGATAAGCAGCGGAAATAAAAACAATCAAAAACAACCCGCTGGCGACTTCTTGAGCAATAACATAGAACAGCCCCAGGCCGACAATCAGCATATTTGCCGCATACAAAACCAATGCGACATGGTTTTGTTTAAGACCATAATCGAGCAGCCTGTGATGCAAATGCTCTTTATCCGGCTGCATGATCTTTACGCCAGGCTTGCCGTCTCGATCAGCCAGTATTTTACGGATCGAACGCCGCCAGATAGCCAGAAACGTATCGGTAATTGGAATGCCGGCAATAAAAAAAGGCACGGCTAAAATGACAAAGAAAGAGCCCTTGCCGCCCGCATGCAAACTGACACTGGCCAAAGCAAAGCCCAGGAACATGCTGCCGGTATCGCCCAGAAAAACCTTGGCCGGAAAAAAGTTATAACGGAGAAACCCTACGCAGCTTCCAGCCAAAGCCAGGCAAATCATTGCATCCCCAGGCACGCCCCGGAACAGAAAAACAGCCGCCAGGCCCACACTGGAAATCATCGCCAGGCCCGAGCATAAGCCGTCTAACCCATCTATTAAATTAAATGCGTTGACTATGCCCAGCGTCCAGATCAAGACAAAAATCAAACCGCCCCAAAATCCAAAGTCGAAGCCCAACAAGTTAAATTGGTAACCCGACAATAAATAAAGCGAGACAGTCGCCAGCGCCTGTCCTGCCAGCTTGCTTACAGGCGATATGCCCTGGTAGTCATCGACCAAACCGACAACCAGCAAAATAGCCGAGGAGATAAAAAAAGCGTGCCACCAATTGATGCCTAGCCGGCCGGCAAAGTCCGGCCAGAGAAGATGATACAGCGCGTAACAAGCGAGATTGAATCCAACAAATACGACAAACCCGCCGCCTAAGGGTGTGACTTTTTTATGAATACAACGCTCATTGGGAACATCCATTAAGCCGACATGCGGAGCCAACTTAATAAATAGCGGAGTCAACAAGATAACAACCGCGGCAGATATACCAAATACTGCCCAATATTCGAACAAATAATCAGATAGCATTTATGTGTAATCCTTTAAGTCAAAAAGTACGATGGGTATATGAACAACAATATCTACATAAAAAGTCAGCCGGGACGCCGACTGAGAATAATTTCGCTTTTATCTTTTAAGGCAAGCCTTCTTCTTTGCATTGACCGAATTCAACTTAAATTTTTGAAATTGAATGCCGTAGCGCTCTTCCCTGACTATTGCGGCTATTTGTAATGACATGAACTCAGGCAACTTATCCATTCTTAGCAATTAGTTAGAACGCAGCGCAATGGGCTCGAGTTTTTCTGATTCCGCTTCCCTATTGTTTATAGCGCTAACACCATGGCCGACAGCAAAGGCTGTGATTTTGTCGACTGCAGATGCAACGGAAAATTGCTCACTCAGTAGCTTGTTCGCATTTTCTCCCATTTGAATCCGCAACTTTTCATCATGCAGCAGCTGCAAGGCATTTTTTAACAGTCCTTCGTCATCGCCATTGCTAGTAATCAGCCCGGCACCCGCATCTTCTACAACAGGCTTTAGATCATTATCCGAATTGATGCTGCCCAGTATAGGCATACGCTGAACCATATAACCTAATAACTTGCCGGGAAAATTATGGGTCGTATGGTCGCGGTGAAGCGTAAAAAGCCCGATATCAAATTCGGCCAGCATTTTTTTGAATTCATCTTGAGAAACAGCGGGCAAGAGAGAGATATTTTTCAATTCTTCTGTTTCAATGCTGTTGCGAACAAGCCCAACCTCATCGCCCTCACCGACCAGAACAAAATGCGCCTTATTTTCTGCCTGCATATTTTTAGCCAAACGCACAATATTCATCATGTCCTGCGCATGGCCGATATTGCCGCCATAAAAATAAACAACTTTACCTTTAAGCCCCAACGTCTCTCGGTAGTGGCCGCCGGATAAAGGAACGGGATCATTTGCCGCC